>NZ_SORI01000034.1 GCF_004366815.1 Aminivibrio pyruvatiphilus
TTAAAATGACGCTTTCGTATCCTGGAAGTTATGAACTCCGGAGCAGATGGAGCTCATGAGACGGAGTTTTGAAGGCCAGTCCGACAGGCTCCTAGGTAAATTTGCTATTCAGCATGCAGTAGTTGACGAACTCGGGAAACGTGGGGATGGTCATTATCTCTTTTCCCGACTGTTCTTGGCCGTTGCCGACGCCTATCTCGATACCCGCTTCGAAAACATCGGCATGAAGAAAACTAGAATGCTTGAGATCAGGCAATTCCAACTTCCTGCAACCGCTGAACTCGCAGTTTTGCGTGAAAAAATCTGGCAACGGCTGTTCACTCTCTACGAACGTCATAATTTAAGAGATGAGGTTTTAGGGGTAATCCGCCACTATTGTACGAATCCATTGGGGGTGACGAACAGCGAGGTTGTCAGAGACGACTCCAAGTGCGTATTGCCGTTCCTTGAATATGCGCTCGATCAAAACAGTTATCTGCACTGCAACGTGATGCATGACTACCTCAACCTTCTCGAAAAGCACGACGGAGTAGTCCCGGAAGAGCTACGAGTTCACTTTTGTAACGACACCTTCAAGCTCGCAAAGTTGCTCCACATGAGCTGGTGTGACCATCGTGAACCGGAAGTGACATATGAGGAGTTCGAGCAATATAAACGAGAGCGTTTGGAAGAACATACGAAGAGCTATACGCTTAACGACTACACCGTTTTTTTTGAGCGCTGTATCGATATCTGGAAGTCTTTGGACGGAAAGATGGGCGATGACGAATTTAAGCAGGGTGTTATATACGTTCTTCTTGCACTGGCAGAACGGGACTCCGAATTATACACTCTAACGCTGGAACTGTATCTCGAACACGGGGAGCTTCTTCAATTGCCCCCCCATCTCCTGATTCGAAAGCTTATAGAGCAGCAAGGCCGCTGCGGAGCGTTAAAGCTTCTTGATGGACGAGACTATCCGACAAAAATGAGGTGGCTCTTCACTTTTCACGAAGCGTTGCCGGCTGAAGACGCGGACGAAGAAATGCTCGCTCACTTGTATGGACTTTACGAAGCAGCGGAAGGAAAGGACATGCCCAGCAAGTTGGACTATCTGCTCAAGTATCTGTCTCTAGATGAGCGCGTTGTTGCTAAAGTAGTGGCGATAGTGCTGAACAAATCAAAGAGTGATTCATCCTGTCTTCATATTCTTACGATGTTATTCAACCCCCATGTAGAAATTGCTCCTTTATTTTTTGAATTGTTCATCGAGAACCTCGAACTTCTCAAGGAGACCTATCTGACTGCTGGGAACGCACGCTCCCACAACGACTATAATGGGCGGGTGTTCGAGCTTCTTATAGAAAATGATCCTGACTTCATTGCAGAATATGTCGATTGGAAATATAAAACCGCTGCGCAAGGTTGGATAAATAGCTATGACGACCAAAGGAACTACTCTTTCATCTGGCTTCGCGCTGATCATCAAGAGATCATGGACAAGGTGATTGAAAGTGTGTACAGACATGAACGTGATCATTCCGCATATATAGAGCCTTATCTGAAGTGTTTTTTTCTGACCAGAGGGATTGATCACGTACCAGAAGGCGAGGAGCGGGAACGCCAAGATATTTTCTTGTTGCGCATTATTGATGAGCGGAGTCAAGATACTGACTTTATAAAATATCTATTCAGCGTTATAGCGCATTTTCAGCCAGAGCGGAGATACCAGTTCATTCAGCGCTTTGTCCATCGGAATAAAAGGTTTGAAGCATTCATGCGTCTTTCTTTAGAGCCCTCTCTTTGCTCTTGGGAAGGTAGCATGGTGCCCACGTTAGAGAAACGCATTGACTTTTGGAAGGCATTGCTGCCATTAATGAACACAGTGGCTCTCTTGCAGCATAAGCAACATATCGAACGACGCGTTCAAGATCTACGTGCGCAAATCGAGCAGGAAAAGAAAAACGATTTTATTGGAGATTAAATTTGAATGAGCAATCCGGCTTGGTGGCAGAACAAGGAGAATCGACGACATGAGTACAAGCGCTTACTTCCCTGAATCCTTCTTGCTGTTGCAACAAGAAGGATATCTTATTCGTTCCTGCCTTGCGACTGGACTCACTCAACTTCGTAAGGCTCATGTACACAATAAAGGAGAGCTCTATTCTGCTCTATTCAACTTGTCCATTGGAACAGAACGGCTTATGAAGGCTATCATGATCATACATCACATGCTGAACAACGACTTAGCCGTGCCAACAAGGGTTCAATTAAAGGGTTGCGGACACGATATAAAAACCTTGTATTCGAAATGTGTTGCGATTTCTTCCAACGAAAAAGCTCACGTCCCTGCAATTTCAACCCTCGATTCGACGACTCGGGAAATTGTAGAATTGCTGAGTGAATTTGCCCAATCTACGCGTTACCACAACCTTGATGCTTTATGCTCATCGGCTTCCGGCAAAGATCCTCTTCAGCATATCAACGAAATATTGCGTATGGTTATTGACGGGGATGTACCGGCTTCTTCTGCTCGACGGATTAGTGAGTTAAGAAAAAGACTAGCCTCGGATATGGGTGACTGCTTTATGATTATCGCGCAAGGATTGGACGGAAGCGATCTTACTCTTGAGCAAGGGCTTGTTTTACCAGCGTTGCATGAAAAAGCAGTACCTTACATCATTGTTAGGCTTATTCAGTTGCTTGCTCCGATAAAGGAGCTAATCGAGTGTCTATGCGATAAAGCATACAAACTTTCTCTTTCACAGCCCCCGTTTCCTCAGATGCACGAGTTTGTCAATTTCCTTGGAGTAGACCTAAAGTATGCTTTGCACAAGAAGCGATGGCCTTAAAAATTAAAGACATATGACAGTTTCAAAACGACTTTGACGCAGAAAACAATTTTAGCCTTACATTTAAAGAAAGCGACCGATGATTCCCTGATAACGACAAAGACAACCCGGCAACGCCCTGCTTAAAGGCAAGGAGGCTGCCGGGTGTCTTGTTCTCTCACAACGCCTTCTGCTCCACCCGGCGGAAGACGCTGCCCAGGTGCCCGGCCTCGCCCACCAGGGGAACCCTCCATCCCTTGCCGCTCAGTTCGAGGAGGGTAATGCTTCCGTTGGCGAGCTGGAACCGCCAGAAGCTGGAGAGGGGGCTGTCGAAAATCCGGCAGAGGATGACCTTGAGTACCGCATCATGAGAGACCACCATGACGGATTCGCCCTCTTCCTCCACCGTCCGCAGGAAGGCCGGCCAGGCACGCTTCTGTACGTCCGCCAGGCTCTCCCCGCCGGGCATGGTCACAAGCTCGGGGTGGCCGTGCCAGGCCGCGAGCATTCCCGGCCATTCCGCCTCCACTTCGCCGGCGGTGCGCCCTTCCCAGAGGCCGTGGCTTATCTCGACGAGGCCCCCGTTCATTTCCACCGGCAGCCCAGTCAGCTCCTCCAGGGGGCGGGCGGTTTCCCGGGTTCTGGCAAGAGGGCTCGCCACGATTCTGTCCAGGGATACATCCTTCAGCGTCTCCGCGACAGCCCGGGCCTGGCCCAGTCCCGTCCGGTTCAGCGGGATGTCCATCTGCCCCTGGAACCGCCCTTCCCTGTTCCAGTCCGTTTCCCCGTGCCGCACAAGAAAGATCCTCTTCATCACAGGGCCTCCGAGAAGTTCACTTTCGCGGCCCAGAGAAGGTCCGCGTCGGCCTTGAAGGTCTCTATGACCTTCGGCGGTATGTCGCTGTCGATCTGGAGGGCTCCCACGGCGAGGCCGCTGCCGTTTTTCCGCCCCAGGGCGAAGTTGGCGATGTTGGACCCCGCCTCGCCGAGGATGGTCCCCACCTTCCCGATGACCCCCGGGCGGTCGTGGTTGCTGAACAGGAGCACCGTTCCCTCGGGAACGAACTCGATCCAGTAGCCGTTCAGGTTCACCACCCGCTGCCGGCCTTCCTCGGTGACGGTGCCTGCCACGGTCACTTCTTCCCGGGAGCCTGCGGCCCCGATGGTCACTTCCAGAAGGTTTTTGTAGGTGCCTCCCTCCGCCCGGCTCTCTTCCACGGCGATCCCCTTGTCGGAAGCCAGGAGGGGAGCGGACATGTAGTTCACCTCCGGGCCGTGGGAAACCTCGAGCATGCCCTTGAGCCCCGCCACGGTGAAGGGGGAGTAGTGGTAGGGCACCTCGAAGCAGATGGGGTCGTCCCCTCCCGGGAAGAGGGGCCCCCGGAGGGTGACGCGGATCGACTTCACCGGCTCCCGGAGGAGGTTGGCGGCGAGGTACCCCATCTTGCGGGCGAGGGAGAGATAGGCTTTCCGCCCGTCGCTGAGAAGCTGCTCCGAGAAGGGGAGGTTCACCGCGTGTTCGTAGGGTTTTCCCAGGAGGGCGGCGGCGAGGTTGGAGGCGGCGATCACCGCCACGGCGGACTGGGCCTCTTCCGTGTTGGCGCCGATGTGGGGGGTCAGGATGACTTTCTCCCGGAGGTCCTGGGCGAGGAGCGGATGGTCCGCCCGCACGGGCTCGCCGTCGAAGACGTCGAAGGCCGCGCCGGAAAGAAGGCCGGAGCGCACCCCTTCGGCCACGGCCTCCTCGTCCACAAGACCCCCCCGGGCGCAGTTCACCAGGAAGGCCCCCCGCTTGCAGGCCCGAAGCGCCGGAGCGTCGAGCAGCCGCCTGGTTTCGGCGGTGAGGGGAACATGGAGGGTAACCATGTCGGCGAGGGAGAGGGCCCCGGCGAGGTCGTCCAGGAGCTGGGCCCCGGCGCGGTCCGCCTTTTCCTTCGATATGTAGGGGTCGTAGGCGGACACCTCCATGCCGAAGGCCCGGCACCGGAGGGCCACCTGGGTTCCGATCCGCCCGAGGCCGATGACCAGCAGCCGTTTTCCTGAGAGCTGCATTCCCATGAAGCGGCTCCGCTTCCATTCGCCCAGAGACAGGGAATTCCACGCCTGGGAAACCTTCCTGACCAGAGAGAGCATCATGGCCATGGTGTGCTCCGTGGCCGCGAGGGTATTGCCCGTGGGGGCGTTGATCACCACGATTCCCCGGCGGCTCGCCGAAGCGAGGTCGATGTTGTCCACACCGACGCCGGCCCTGGCCACAGCCCGGAGCTTCTTCGCCGCTCCGAGCACTTCGGCGTCGAGGGGAGTGCCGCTGCGGGTCAGCATGCCGTCTGCATCGGCCACCGCCTCCAGCAGCTCGTCCCTGGTGAGACCGGTCCGAACCTCCACCCGGAGGTCCTTTTCCTTGCGAAGCAGCCCGACACCAGCCTCCGATACTGTATCCGTCACGAGCACTTTCATTTTTCATTCTCCTTCCTTGTTCCGCCTGTTCCGGAACGGCGGGGCTGCGAAAGCGCAGCCCTCCCCTGAAAACGAACAGGGGCCGGAAGGGTTGTTCCCCTCCGGCCCCTATGGCTGCGAAATTTCCCGCTGCTTTTCCGCTCTATTCTGTCTCGGGCTGCGGCCTCTTCCCCGCCGGCACGGGAAGACCAGCCCTTCCGGACCAGCCGGAAGAGGAGGAGGAAGATGATCCCGTACCCAGATTCCAGAAAAGACACACAGAGTTCATAAGCGGCAGCTCCCCGAAAAAAGTTGTTCACTTTATATCAGCATAACCTATCAATGTCAATAGCTTTTTCTGAATTCCTGCCCGGACAACGGTGAAGCAGGGGGGAAAAACACCCCCGGCGATCCCCGGGAAATTATACCCGAAAGCTTCGCGGCGACCGCACATATCTTGACAAAATTCCGCCCGTTATCTAAGATACTAACATATCAGACCACCCATTCGGTCTAGTGTGAATTGGGTGATTATTTTCCCGGACAGTTTTCCGCCGCAATGGTTCTTCCCGAACCGCCTTTCGCTCGGGAGGATCCGCCCCAAAGGATTACCGGCCCCAGGGCCCGTAATTAATACAGTCAGGGAGGAATGAACCATGAAGAAAGCATTGTTGCTGCTGGTCTGCTTTATGATCCTCGCATCCGGCGCCCCGGTCGTGGCCGCGGAGGTGGAGGGGAACGGAAAGTCCTACGAGCTCATGGTGTCCACCCAGCTCGCCGATTCCCATCCTTTCTGCCAGGGTTTCTACGCCCTCGCGAAGAGGGTGAGCGAAAGAACCGGCGGCAAGCTGACGGTGAAGGTTTTCCCCAGCGCCCAGCTCGGCAGTGACGAAGACGTCATCGAGCAGGCGATTCAGGGCGTCAACGTGGCGGTGGTCACCGACGCCGGACGGATGGCCAACTACGTGAAGAACATCGGCATCGTGGGCATGGCCTATTTCGCCGACAACTACGACGAGGTCATGAAGGTCCAGCAGACGAATTTCTGGAAAGAGAACGTCAAGAAACTTGCTGAAGAGAACGGCATCCGGGTTCTTTCCTTCAACTGGTTCGACGGCGCCCGCCACTTCCTCACCAACAAGCCCGTCAGGAAGCCCGAAGATCTCAAGGGCGTCCGTATCCGCACTCCCGGCGCTCCCGCATGGTCCCGGTCCGTGGCCGCCCTCGGCGCCACCCCCGTCACCATGGGCTGGACCGACGTGTACAACGCCGTGCAGCAGAAGGCCATCGACGGCTGCGAGGCCCAACATTCCGCCAGCTACGGCCTGAGGGTCTACGAAGTGCTGAAGTACATCAACAAAACCGCCCACTTCCAGCTTCTCAACGGCCTCATCGTCGGCGAGAAGTGGTTCAGCACCCTTCCCGCATCCTACCAGGCCCTTCTCCTCGAAGAGTTCGAAAAACAGGGCAAGATTACCGCCGCTGAAGTCATCGAAAAGTCCGACGTCTTCGAGGGCATGATGGTCAAGGAAGGCATGGAGGTAGTGGAAGTGGACCTGGCGGCCTTCAAGAAGGCTTCCGAGGCGGCCTACGAAGAACTGGGCTTCGCCGAGCAGCGGAAGGCAATCTACAAGGAAATCGGCAAGGAATAATTTCCGGCCGGAATATCCTGCGCCTTTGGGTCGATTCACCGGCAGCCGCCGCCTTTCCGGGGCGGTTGCCTTTCCCTTTCTGACGGCGCCGGAAGGAGGCTGCACACGGACATGCTTGAAGTTCTGAAAAAAACCTACCGCTGCGTCTGCACGATCGAGGAGCGGTTCATTTCTTTCACCCTTTGCGCCATCACCGTCCTGATCTTCGTTTCCGCCTTGGGCAGATTCGTCGGCCGCCCCATCAACTGGGCGGTGGACATTTCCCTTCTCCTGTTCGCCTGGGGTGCCTTTCTCGGGGCGGACGTGGGGATCCGCAAAAACAGGGTGATCAACGTCGACTTCCTGACGTCGAGACTGCCCATGAAGACGCAGAAGACCATCGCCATCACGTGGTCCGTGATCATCATCCTCTTCCTGGCGGTGCTCATCGCCTACGGAATCCCCCTCTGCATTTCCAACTTCAAACGGCAGTTCCAGAACATAACCCTGAGCTACTCTTTCGTCACCGCGTCCCTTCCCGTGAGTGCCTTCCTGATGATCATCTCCACGTCCGTCAGGCTTCATCTGCAGATCACCGACTTCCCGTCCACCCTCCGGGGCGGCGGGCGGGACGCGGCGTAGGAAGGAGGAAGACCGAATGCTTCTTCTTGTCGGCGTTTTCCTGGTGCTCCTCTTCCTCGGCATGCCCGTAGCCTTCGCCATAGGGCTGGCGGGTTTCACCTTCATGCTGGCCACGCCCAACATCCCCATTTCCATCTCGGTGCAGCGCATCGTGGCCCAGACCCAGAGCTTCACACTCCTGGCCATCCCCCTTTTCATCTTCGCAGGCAACCTCATGAACGCCACGGGAATCACCGACAGGCTTGTGAAGCTGTCCCGGGTGCTGGTGGGGCACATGGCGGGCAGCCTCGCCCAGGTGAGCGTCATCCTGAGCACCCTCATGGGGGGCGTTTCGGGTTCGGCCAACGCCGATGCCGTCATGGAGTGCAGGATTCTCGGTCCCGAGATGATCAAACAGGGGTATTCCCGGGGCTACGGCGCCGCGGTGAACGGCCTGACCGCCATGATCACCTGTACCATCCCGCCGAGCATGGGCTTTATCATCTACGGCTCCGTGGGAGAGGTGTCCATCGGGCGCCTTTTCGTGGGCGGCATCATCCCCGGGCTGCTCATGATGGCCATGATGATGTTCACGGTGAACTTCACGGCCAAGCGGCGGGGCTACGTGGCCCCGAAGGACGTCCGGAAGCCGAACGCCCGGGAGGTCGTGACCGCCCTGTGGGAGAACATCTTCGCCCTGATCTTCCCCGTCATCCTCATCGTGGGGATCCGGTTCGGCCTCTTCACGCCCTCCGAGGCCGGGGCCTTCGCCGCCGGGTACGCCATTTTCGTGGGCGTCTTCATCTACAGGGAGATGACCTGGAAGAGCTTTCTTGACGCTGTGGAGCAGAGCGCCGTGGACATCGGCGTTCTCATGCTCATCCTCGGCCTGTCCGGGACCTTCGGGTACGCCATCGTCTACGGGCGGGTTCCCCAGACCATCGCGGAATTCCTCATCGGCATCACGTCAAACAGCCACCTTCTCCTCTTCCTGATCATCCTGCTGTTGATCATAGCCGGAATGTTCGTGGAGACCACGGTCTGCGCCATGCTCCTGACGCCGGTGTTCATTCCGGTGATCTCGAGGCTCGGCATCGACCCCGTCCATTTCGGGGTTATCATGATGACCACCCTTACCGCGGGGATCATGACGCCCCCTGTGGGGGTTGCCCTGTACTCCACGTCGGAGATCATGGGATGCACGCCCCAGGAAACCGCCAGGGAGGCCGTGCCCTTCTACCTTACCCTCCTGGCCCTGGTGATCATCCTGGTTCTCTTCCCCCAGATCGTTCTGGTCCTGCCCAACATGGTCTTCGGCTAGAAAGATTCCGCAACGGCAAAATCATGGAAACAGCAGGGAGGCTCCTCAGCGGGCCTCCCCGCTTTTTTCCTGCCCGGACGCCTCCCGCCGAAAGCCTTCCGTTTTCCCGCTTCCTGAGGTTATACTATTCTCACTCCCCGAAAGGGGGGAAAGCAAACGGCGGGATCGCCGCCCCGGGAGGTCAGTCATGAGACAAAAACTGCAGGCCGTTTTCACGGCCCTGGTCATTCTTGCCGCAGCGTTTCCGGCGTCGGCGAAAACAACCGTGTTCGTCTCCGTGCTCCCCCAGAAATACTTCACGGAGCAGGTGGGCGGAGAGCGGGTGGAGGTTTCCGTCCTCGTGGAAAGAAACCGGGATCCCCACACCTTCGAACCCCTTCCGGCACAGATGGCCGCCCTGTCCCAGGCTGACGGGTACATCTCCATCGGCCTGCCCTTCGAAGACTCCCTTCTGCCCAGGATCCGGCAGCTCAACCCGTCCCTGAGGGTCTTTGCGGCGGACCGGGGAATAGAGAAAATCACGGGAAAAGACAAAGATCACCATGGCCATACCCATGAACACGGCCATGATCACGATCACGGCGGAAGCGATCCCCACGTGTGGAACGGGATCAGGGAGGCCCGGACAATAGCGCAAAACACCTGCGCCGCCCTGGCGGAACTTGACCCGGAGGGTGCGGAATACTTCGGCCGCAATCTCGGAAATTTCCTGGAACGGCTTGACGCTCTGGATGCGGAGTTACGGGAGCTCTTCCGGGGCAGAGAAGGGGCGGCTTTTCTTGTCTTTCACCCGGCCTGGGGGTACCTTGCCAGGGAGTACGGCCTGGAAGAGGTGGCCATAGAGGTTGACGGCAAGGAGCCGAAGGCCGCAGAAATGGCCGCGGTGATCACTGATGCGAAGCGGCGGGGGGTGAAGGTGGTCTTCGTCTCGCCCCAGTTTTCGGAAAGAAGCGCGGAGACCATCGCCCGGAGCATCGGCGCGGCGGTGGAAACGGTGAACCCCCTGTCGGAGGAATGGGAGGAAAACATACGGGCGGCGGCCCGGGCCATCGCCGAGGCGGCGCGGTAATTTCTCTTGACCCCGGAGCTTCCTTTCGGTATGGTGTTTTCTGACGTACCGCACATTTCAGGAGGATTATGATGGAAATGGAAAACGTTCTGTTCGCTTTCGGACTGACTCTCTTCGCGGGGCTGTCCACGGGAGTGGGGAGCGCCCTGGCCTTCTTCACGAAGAAGACCAATACCCGATTTCTCGCCTTCTCCCTCGGACTCTCGGCGGGAGTCATGATCTACGTCTCCATGGTTGAGATCTTCTTCAAGGCCCAGAAAGCCCTCCAGGCGGACCTCGGGGAGGTGAAGGGCGCATGGGTCACCGTGATCGCCTTCTTCACCGGCATGTTCGCCGTGATGCTCATCGACAAGTTCGTCCCGTCCCACGAAAACCCCCACGAGATGCACAGGGTGGAGGAAATGCGCGGTGCGGCGGGACAGAAGGGGCAGGAAAACGCCCTCATGCGCATGGGAATCCTCACCGCCCTTGCCATCGCGATCCACAACTTTCCCGAGGGAATCGCCACCTTCATGGCCGCCGTCCAGGAACCCCGGCTCGGCGTTCCCATCGCCGTGGCCATTGCCGTCCACAACATCCCCGAGGGAATCGCCGTCTCCGTGCCGATCTATTACGCCACGGGAAGCAGGAGAAAGGCCTTCCGGCTCTCCTTCCTCTCCGGCCTGGCGGAACCCGTGGGGGCCCTGCTTGCCTACCTCGTCCTCATGCCCTTCCTGAGCGACACCCTTTTCGGCGTCATCTTCGCCGCAGTGGCAGGGATCATGGTCTTCATCTCCGTGGACCAGCTCCTCCCCTCGGCGCGGAAATACGGGGAACATCACGTCTCCATATACGGGCTCATCGTCGGCATGATGATCATGGCCGTGAGCCTGCTGCTTTTTATCTGACCGAAGGAGGAACAGCCCCATGAACATTTCTTTCAGCCTGGAACAGTTTCTGAAGGATCTCGAGTACCTGGTGAATATCGACAGCCAGTCGAGGGACACCGAGGGCGTGGCCGCGGTGGCCTCGTTCTTTGAAAAAGCCTTCGCCGACATCGGCTGGAAGGTGGAGAAGAAGGACCTCGGCCCCGCAGTGGGTCCCAGCCTCAAAATAACCAACGGGAAAGCCCCCTACGACTCCCTGCTCCTCGGACACCTCGACACGGTCTTCCCGAAGGGAACCGTGGCGGAGCGGCCCTTTTCCCGGGATGAACACCGGGCCTACGGCCCCGGCGTGAACGACATGAAGGGAGGCCTTCTCTTCGGTCTCTACGCCGCCCGGGCCCTCACGGAGGCAGGAGCCCCCGGCTCCTTCTGCTTCGTCTACAACAGCGAGGAGGAGATCGGCTCCCGCAGGGCCCGCCCCTGGATCGAGGAACTGGCCCGTGAAAGCCGCACAGCGGTGATCCTGGAGCCCGCCAGACCCAACGGCAACCTGATGAACGAACGGAAAGGCCTGGGAAGGATCGACGTCACCTTCCACGGAAAGGCCGCCCACGCGGGAGTGGAACCGGAAAAGGGCATAAGCGCCGTGAACGAGATGGCCCACTGGATTATCGGTCTCCACGGCCTCACCGATTTCGGGAAGGGCACCACCCTCAACGCCGGCGTGGTGTCCGGCGGCACGACCCCCAACGTGGTGCCCGAGAAGGCCTCCATGACTGTGGACGTGCGGATCAAGATCCCGGAGGAAAAGAATCGCATCGATGCGAAAATCGCCGAGCTGAAGGCACACCCCGCCACTGCGGGCATCAACGTGGAGGCCGATTTCTTCCTCACCCGCCCCCCTATGAACCCCTCGCCGAAGACCATGAAACTCTGCGCCCTGGTGGAAGAGGCAGGCCGCGAGGCCGGGGTGGAGGTCCGCTGGCAGGGTACCGGCGGCGGCTCGGACGGCAATTTCACCGCCGCCCTGGACGTCCCTACCGTGGACGGGCTCGGCCCCGTTGGCGGCGGTTCCCATGCCGTGACGGAGTACGTGGAGATCGGGGAGATTTCCTCCCGTTTCGCCCTTCTTCTGGGCATCCTTGAGAGGATTCCGAATGCCGTCTTCTAGCGCCCCCGCCCACCGGGGAGTCATCATGGCCGTCTGCACGGCCCCGGCAAAGGGGGTGCAGAAAAAAGACCAGGGAGAGGGACGGCTGGTTCCCGGAAAGGGACTCGAAGGTGACGGCCACTTCGGCTTCGCCCACCGGCAGGTGAGCCTGCTGGACGCGGCGGACATCGAGGTCATGAAGCGGTCCATCCCGACCCTATTCCACGGGGCCTTCGCCGAAAACCTTGTCACGGAAGGCATCGACCTCAAGTCCCTGGTCCTCGGAGATCTTCTCAGGATCGGGACGGCGCTCCTCAGGGTGACCCAGATCGGGAAGGAATGCCACTCCCGGTGCGCCATCTACGAGGCCGCCGGCGACTGCATCATGCCCCGGCTGGGCATCTTCTGCGAAGTTCTCACCGAGGGCCCGCTCAAGGTGGGTGACACGGTGGAATTCGTTCCCGAGGAACTGCCCGAACGCCTCGTCCGCCGGGAGATCACCCGCATCGCCGGCGGCAGGCGGGAAACGGTGACGGACAGCATGCTCCGGGAGGCCAGGGTCACCCTGGTGCTTGACGGAGAGAAGCAGGTCACCGCCGTGTGCACCCCCGGGGAGGAGCGGTACTGGGCCGTGGGGCACCTGAAGTGCCGGATGCTCATCGACGGCCGGGAGGACATCGCCAGCCTTGAAATCCTCCCGGGGGAGGTCCGGGTCGCCCGAAAGAAGATGACCGCCGGACTTCCGCTGCTGCAGCGAATTCTTTCATCATCAGCCTCGGCCCTCCTGGAAGAAGGCGCGGGATCCGCCCTTGGATCCGTGGAGGCCGCGGACTGGTCCATCCCTGCCGCGGCCCTGCAGGACGGGGCAGACTGGCTTGGAGAGGCCCCCGTCTTCCGGGCCACGGGAGGCACCCACGCGGCGGCCCTCATCCACCGGACGGGAAAGCGGCTCTTCCTCACCGAGGATATCGGACGGCACAACGCCGTGGACAAGGCGGTGGGGTGGGCGGTGCTCCATGCCGTTCCCCTGGGGGAAACAGCCCTGGTGGTCTCGGGGCGTCTTCCCGAGGACATGGTGCACAAGGCCGCAGGAGCGGGAATACCCGTCCTCGGCAGCATCTCCGCGGCCATCGCCGAGGGTGCCGAAGCGGCGGAACGGGGAGGGATAACCCTCGCGGGGTTCATCCGGAACGGACGGATGAACGTCTACACCCGGCCCGACAGGATACTTGACGCCTGACATGGGGCCCCTGCGGGGGCCCTTTTCTTTATTGACAAAGTACCGAAAAGGCGATAGTGTATTTTTTGATCCACTCAAAGAACCGGCGTTTTAACAAACGAAACAATTATTGTTCAAGGAGGTCGATACAATGTCCCGCTTTGTTACATTCGGAGAGATCATGCTCCGGCTCACTCCCCCCGATCACGAAATCCTCTTCCAGACCAACAACCTGGTGGCCACCTTCGGCGGAGCCGAGGCCAACGTGGCCGTCTCCCTGGCCAACTACGGCGAGAACGTCTCATACGTCACCGCCGCCCCCTTGAACCCGGTGGGCGACGCCATGGTGAAGGAAATGCGCTCCTTCGGCATCGACACCAGCTTCATCGTCCGCAAGGGAGACCGGCTCGGCATTTACTTCACCGAAACCGGCTCGTCCATGCGCCCCTCGAAGGTGGTCTACGACCGCTCCGGTTCCTCAATCGCCGAAGTGAAGCCCGGCGACTTCGACTGGGACAGGATCCTGGACGGAGCCACCTGGTTCCACACCACCGGCATCACCCCCTCCCTGGCCGAGGGAACGGCGGCAGTGGCCCTCGAGGCGGTGAAGGCCTGCAAGGCGAAAGGCATCACCGTCTCCTGCGACCTCAACTACCGCAAGAAGCTCTGGAAGTGGGGCAAGACCGCGAAGGAAGTCATGACCGAGTTCGCACACTACGTGGACGTCACCATCGCCAACGAAGAGGACTGCCAGAAGTGCCTCGGCATCGAGATCGACGTGGACGTCACCTCCGGCGAGCTTGACGTGTCCAAGTACAGGGTTCTCGCGGAGAAGGTCATGGCATCCTACCCCAACATGAAGTACCTCGCCGTGAGCCTCCGGGAGAGCGTGAGCGCCGACTGGAACGGCTGGTCCGCCGTCCTGGCCGACAGCAAGGGGAATTTCTTCACCAGCAAGAAGTACGAGATCCGGGATATCGTGGACCGCATCGGCGGCGGCGACTCCTTCGGCTCGGGGCTCATCTGGGGACTGAACAACCTGAAGACACCCCAGGAGGCCCTGGAATTCGCCGTGGCGGCCTCGGCCCTCAAGCACACCATCTACGGCGACTTCAACAGGGTGTCGAAGGAGGACGTGCTCAACCTGGCGGGCGGCGACGCCTCGGGAAGGGTCCAGAGGTAAAGAATAAGAGACCGGGTACGGAATGAAAACGGGGGAGGTCCCTGAAGGGCCTCCCCCGTTCCGTTTCCGCAGGAATCTACTTCTGCAGCAGGTGAAAGATAAACCCGCCCACGTGCAGGTCCAGGTAGATGGCCGCTGTTTTGCCGTCCTTCTTCTTCTCCGTCTCGGGAAGGGAGCCGATGCCCTTGGACTTCAGGAAGGCGAGGGCCCGGGCCACGTCGTTGCAGGAAATGGCCACGTGACCCTTTTCGCCGAGGTAGGGCGACTTCATGAACTCGAAGGCCTTTCCGGCGAAGACGGAGCTGTTGCCGTCCTTCACAGCCATGCCGAAGAGGGAGGCAATCCTCTCGGCACCGTCGGCCGCCTCCTGCCCGTCAGAACAGTTCACTCCGAGATGGGCGAGCTCGAAGCCGTGCATGGCATAGACCGCCTCCCGGGTAATCCGGGCGATCTCGTCGAACTGGCCTGCGGCCACCATTTCCGGCTTCACCATCCAGCTTCCGCCCACTGCGAGGATCTTGTTGAAGGCAAGGTAGGTAAGCATGTTCTTCGTGTCGACGCCGCCTGTGGGAATGAACTTCACGGAGCCGTAGGGGGCGCTCATGGCCTTGAGCATGGCAAGGCCGCCGGACTGCTCGGCGGGGAAGAACTTCACCACCTTGAGGCCCCGTTCGAGGGCCATCTCTATCTGGGAGGGGCTGTTGATCCCAGGGGTGATGGGGATATGGTTTTCCACACAGTAGTCCACCACGGAGGGGTTGAATCCGGGGGTGACGATGAACTTCGCTCCCGCGTCCACCGCCCGTCTGACCTGTTCCTTCGTAAGGACTGTTCCCGCACCCACCAGGAGCTCCGGAAGCTCCTTCGAAAGAGCCTTTATGGACTCTTCCGCCGCGTCGGTGCGGAAGGTCACCTCCGCGATGGGGAGATCTCCCTCCAGGAGGGCCCTGCCGAGCGGAACAGCGTCCTCGGCTCTGTCGAGCTTCACCACGGGAACGATGCCCAGTTCGCCTATGCGCTGCAGTATGTTGTTATCCATAAGATGATTGTCTCCTTTCCGTAATGGAAATCCGTACCAAGAATAGACAATGGGGCTTCCTTCCGTCAAGGGCTTTTTTCACTGAATAAAACAATGTTTCGTAAAAAAACCTTCATTGACCGATATTCCCCGGAGTGATAGAGTGTTCCCCAAAGAACCGCACAGGCAAGACAGTGACTCCGCAAGGATACGGAGAAGAGTATATTTTGCCGCGTCCCCACCAGGGGGTGATATGTAATGGCCGGCATGATCGAGCGGAACGCCTGGTTTTCAGCCATGGGAGTTTCCCGTGAATTTCCGGAATTTCTCCGGACCGCCGTTCCGGAAGATCCTGCCGTTACGGCAGTGGTCTCCAGGGAACAGACAGCTCCCCTGGTGGGTGACAACGGGCTTTTTCGGGTGTACCCTCTCTTCCCCTCCGACGGCAGCGTACCCTTCGACATGTTTGCCGTGGAAATGGAGCGGGGCGCCTTCTCCTTTTCGGAATCCCACGACCCCGGCACGGTGGAGTACGTCTACGTGTTCGAAGGTCTGGTCAGCGTGAAGACGGGGCAGGAGGAATACTACCTCTCCTCCGGGGACTCCCTCCGCCACCGGGCGGACAGGCCCCATTCCTTCCACAACTCCGGAGAGGGCATGGCCACCTTGTGCATCGTGGCCTACTACCCCGGCAGAAAGGGCTGAAAAGGGGGGCCGGAAAAATCCGGCCCCCGTCTGTATTTCTCTGCGGGTCTTCTTTTCCGGCCTATTCCGTCGCCTGGGCGAGGACCGCCTTCTCCTCCACGGAGAAGATCCTGTCCAGGTCAAGGACGATGATCAGGCGGTTCTCCACCTTTGCGACCCCCCTGATGAAATCGGCGGACACGCCCCCCGCCACGATGGGAGGGGTGGGCTCGATGGATTCGTCGGGAATGCGGAGTATTTCCGACACGCCGTCAACCAGAACACCGATGTTCTGCTCCGCCATGTTCACCACGATGATGCGCCGGGCCGCTTCTTCAACGGAAGTGGAGTTCGCTACCCTGAACCGTTTGCACAGATCCACGATGGGAACGATCTGCCCCCTGAGATTCACGATTCCCTCCACGAAATCCATGGTCTGGGGAATCGCGGTGATGTTCTGAAGCCGGACTATCTCCCTCACCCGGGATATGTCGATGCCGAACTCTTCCTTGCCGAGCCCGAAGACCACAAGCTGCTGCTCCGCCATACCTATTCCTCCTTTTTATTTCCTGGTCAGCCGCCGGAATGTTTCCGGAAAAGAGCCGTCATTCCGCCGGCGCAAGCCCTTTTTCTTCTCCGTCGACCCTGAACCGGGACGCGGACTTCTGCATCTCCTCCGACAGGCTCACAAGCTCTTCCGCCGCCTTCGCGATGGACTCCGTCACACGCCCCTGCTCTTCCATGGACCGGTTGATGTTCTCCACCTGCTCGCTGATGTCCGCCCC
>NZ_SORI01000035.1 GCF_004366815.1 Aminivibrio pyruvatiphilus
TAGTCCATGTCCCCTTTCTTCTGCGACTTTTCGTCATATTGTTCACGGAAAAAAAGAGGGCGAAGACATTCGTCTTCGCCCTTTCCGCATGTTCTTGTATTTCCGAACGGTCTCTTTACTTCTGCAGCTTTTCGACCATGTCCAGGCGCTGCTGCATTCTCCAGCCGGAAAGCTCGTTCCGCAGCTCCACGCGCTTCTTGTACAGTTCCTCGATCTTTGTCCGGTCGATGGGCTTTTTGCCCATTTCGTTTCTCATCTCCAGGGAGAGCTTCGCCATTTCGGTCTGCTTGTCCTTGATCTCCTGGGGGATTTCCACCGAAGCCCACATTCCCATCCTGCCGCCGTTGCCGAAGTTTCCCCTGCGGCCCATCATCTGCTGGTTTCCTGCAGGGCCCCTGTTGTTACCGAAGCTGCCTCTCCTGCCCATCATCTGCTGCTGATTGCCTGCAGCGCACCTGCCGCCGAAGTTCCCCCCGCGGCCCATCATCTGCCGGTTCGCCATGGGGCCTGACATCCGGGGATTCATCCCTGGGTTCATCATTCTCTGTCCCGGCTGGAACTGGGTCTGGGCGTTCTGCTGGTTCATCATGCCCTGCTGCCCGCCCGTGGCCTTGCCGCCCCGTCCTCCCCAGGCAAGGGCGCTGCCCGCCGTAAGAAGCACTGCAGCACACACAACCGCCGCTATCGTTCCGTTCATTCTCTTCATCGTTCAATCCCGCCTTTCAGCTTGTGATGGGTACAGGATACTCTCTCCGGGGGAAGGGAACATGGTCGGATCTGCCGGTTTCCCTATTGTAAGAAATGACAATTCCGCTCCGGGGCATCATGCTACAATCGGCCCATGAGAACGCCTCAACGTACAGGGAAATCGTTGCCGGGAAGGAGGAAGGAACATGATACGGATACTGCTTGCCGATGATCACCCCCTTACGCGGTCGGGACTCGCCGCCTGGCTCGAAAAAGAGGAGGGGGTGGAGCTGGCGGCACTCTCCTCTGACGGTGAGTCCGCCTGGCAGTCCATCCTCGAGCTTCGGCCGGATCTCGCCCTGCTGGATATCGAAATGCCGGGCGCCAGCGGCATCGACATCGCCGCCAGGATACGCAGAATGGGCCTGAAGACCAACGTATTGATCCTTACGGCCTACAGCGCCCAGCAGTACGTCCTGGCCTCCGTCCGGGCCGGTGCGAAGGGCTTCATCCTGAAGTCAGCCCCCCTCGAGGAACTGCGGCAGGCCGTCTTCGACACGGCCCGGGGGGTGTTTTACCTCGATCCCTCCGTCTCCCTCGTCGGGAATGAGGAGCCCGCAGAAGAACTCTCCCCCCGGGAGAGGGAGGTGCTCATTCTTGCCGGGCAGGGCCTTCCAGCATCGGAGGTGGCGACCCTTCTTTCCATCACCGAGCGGACGGTGGCGGCCCACCTGACGTCCATTTACGGGAAGCTCGGCGCACGGAACAAGACGGAAGCCATCCTCCTGGCCCTGAAGAAGGGGATCGTGCTGCTGGACGAGCTCCGCTTCCTGGAAGGGGAGAGAGGGGCACCATGAGAAAGAACCTGCTTCTTGCCCTTATGATTCTTATTTCCATTCCGGCAGCGGCGCTGTTCTTTTTGTCGGTCCACGCCTTCCGGGCCCAGGAGAACGCCATGGATTCCATGATGCGCTCCTATGTCCTCGACCTCGCCGACACCTTCTCGCCCGGGATCTCCTTTTCCGGGAGAGGTCAGATGCAGAGGCATCGTCCGCCTGGCCAGGCCCGGTTCCGCATGTTGTCCATGGATCCCGCCCTGAAAGGCGGCGACGCGGGAGGCGTGCTCATCCTCGGCCGGGATGGGCGGGTCATCGCCGGTTCCCATGGGGCGGAGAAGCTGCTCTTCCTTTGGAAGGACGCCGTTCCGGGCGAAGAACCCAGGAAAGTTCGGGATGATCAGGGGAACGACTACTACGTGGTGCTGAGGGAGCTGGAGGGAGATGAAGACCGCGGCAGCTTCATTCTCGCGGCGGTGTCGAGGACCGTCCTGCTCGCTCCCCTGACCGGCATCTGGAGATTCTGGATCCTCACCGCCATGGCAGCCTCCGCCGCAATTTTCCTGGGGATGATCCTCCTCTGGCGGTACCTTGCCGTGCCCCTGCGGAGGATCGCCGAGACTATCCGCGGCCTTCGGTGGGGTAAAGACCATCCACCGGTACTGTACGGCGGCCCCCTGTACGAGCTCGAGTCGCTGTCGGGCGCCATAGGGACCCTTGCGGAGGAGGCCTTCGCGAAGGAGGAGCTGAAGCGGCAGTACGTGACCGACCTGGTGAAGATCGAGGAGGAAACCCGGAAACACCTGGCCAGGGAACTCCACGACGGCCCCCTTCAGTCGTCCGTGGCGGCCATCAAGCGCATCCAGCTCGCGAAGGAGGCCCTTCCCCCGGAGACCGGGGAACTTCACCGCCATCTTGACACCGCCGAAGAGGTCGTCCAGACCGCCGCCAGGGAAATCCGGGAATATTGCGACGAACTGTCCCCCTCGTGGATCCGGCTCGGCCTGGCCAGCTCCATGCAGGAGAATGCCGACCGCCTGGCGGGAGCCTACGAAGGCGTGTCAGTCGACGTGGAAGTGGGCGAGGATCTTGACATTCTTTCTGAAGAAAGCAGCCTGGCCCTGGTCCGCATCTTCCAGGAGGCGGTTTCCAATTCGGCGCGGCACGGCCGGGCCCGGTCCGTCAGGGCGATACTGAAAAAAGAAGGACATGTGGTCCATTTCACTATTGAAGACGACGGCGGCGGATTCGACGCGGCACGGATTTCCGGCACGGAGTACGAACTGCTCCGCACCACGGGGCACAGGGGACTCGCCAACATGAACGAGCGGGTCCGTCTTCTCGGAGGCACCATGAAACTTGAATCCTCTCCCGGGCAGGGCTGCCGGATCGACATCGTCTTCCCCTTATGCTGCGCTACTGAGGACCCCGACAGGAACGGTTGAAGACTTGTCCGGTTTTATAGACTTTTCGGCACTGGCAGGAGTGTGATCACTAAATGCACAATAATACGGGAATAAAGCGGTTTGAAAGGATTGAAACACAAAGCCTTATTTTCCGCAGGCCGCGCAGGGAGGATGCGGAAGCGATTTTTGCCCGCTATGCTTCCGATCCCGAAGTGACACGATTTCTCGGATGGCCCCGGCACAAAAATATAGGCGATTCCCTCGCCTTTATTGAAATGAGCGACACAGGCTGGAGCGGCTTTCCTGTCGGATCCTATCTCATTGAATCCCGGGAAACCGGAGAACTGCTCGGAAGTTCCGGTCTTGTCTTTGAAACAGTTCTTCGGGCTTCCCTGGGTTACGTTTTCGCCCGAGACGCCTGGGGAAAGGGCTACGCCACCGAAACAGCACTTGCGATGAAGGAAATTGGCAGGATGGCCGGCTTGATTCGCCTGTATGCGCTCTGCCACGTGGAAAACATTCGCTCGGCCCGGGTGCTTGAGAAGAGCGGATTCCTGCTCGAAGGAACGCTGCGGAAGCAGTATGATTTCCCCAACATAGGGGAGGGAGGTCCAGGTGATGTTCACGTCTATGGGATGGTTTATTCCGTGAGGGAGGTTGATTGAAATGCTCACCGTTGTAAGGGCCGATATAACGACCCTTCAGGCGGACGCCATAGTCAACGCAGCCAACAATTCCCTGCTCGGAGGCGGAGGTGTGGACGGCGCCATTCACCGCGCGGCAGGCCCCGAACTTCTGGAGGAGTGCAGGGAGCTCGGCGGATGCGCCACGGGCGACGCCAAAATCACGAAAGGATACCGGCTCCCGGCGAAATATGTCATCCATACCGTGGGGCCTGTGTGGCATGGGGGCGGCCGGGGCGAGGCGGAACTTCTCGCGTCGTGCTACAGGCGTTCCCTGGAGCTGGCGTCAGAGGCAGGGGCGAGGTCCATCGCCTTCCCCTCCATCAGTACCGGCGTCTACGGCTACCCGGTGGCACAGGCCGCGAAGATCGCAGTGTCCACAGTGCGGGAGGAACTGAAAAAATATCCCGCCATTGAAGAAGCCGTTTTCTGCTGCTTCTCCGAAGGGGACCGCAGAGTTTACGAAGACCTGCTTGAGTAAATTTTTCTAATTCTGGAGGCGTGATGATGAAAAGACCGGTCCTGATACTCGGCGATCCTCTTCTGCGGCGGAAATGCGCCCCCGTGGAGGATTTTTCCGATCCCCTGCTGAACGAGGAGATGGAGGATCTCATGGAGGCCCTGGAACTTTTCCGGAAGGAGCACGGCTTCGGCCGGGGGATCGCCGCACCCCAGATCGGCATCCCGAAGCGGCTCATCGCTTTGAACCTTGGGAAGGGATCCTTCGTGATCGCCAACCCGGAGATTGTCTCCAGGAGCCCGGAGACCTTCACCCTCTGGGACGACTGCATGTCCTTCCCGGACCTGATGGTCCGGGTGCGGAGGCACCGGTCCGTCAGCATACGCTACCGGGACGAAAAGGGCACCCTGCAGGAATGGACGGACATCGGGATTGCCGAATCGGAGCTGCTGCAGCACGAATTGGACCACCTGGACGGCGTGCTCGCCGTTGACAGGGCCATCGCAACGGGGGATATTGTCTACATGGCGGAGTACCGAAAGCACAAGAATTTCTATGATTCTCAATGCGACTATTCCATTGTTCCGACCATAGGAAGCTGATCCCTGTCTTCGGGGGCTGCAGTCCTGACCCGCGAAAGGAGAGAGTGAAATGAAGTCCGCTGACGAACTGAGAAACGAGCACAGGGGCATCGAGGTCATGCTGGACATCCTCGACGGTGCTGCGGAAAAGCTGAGAGGCGGAGCGCCTGCGGATTTCGGCCATCTCGACGGGATGACGGAATTCCTCTCCGTCTTTGCCGACAAGTGCCATCACGGCAAGGAGGAGGACTTTCTCTTTCCGGCCCTTGAGGCCGCGGGCATCCCCAACGAGGGAGGCCCCATCGGCGTGATGCTCAGCGAACACCGGAAGGGGCGGGAGTTCATCGCCGGGATGAAGCGGGGCATCGAGGCCATGAAGGCAGGCGACAGGGGAGGAGTCTCCCTGTTCGCGGAGAATGCCGCCGAATACACGTCCCTGCTCCGGCAGCACATCCAGAAGGAGGACAACGTCCTTTTCGTCATGGCCGAACAGCGCCTCGGCGCCGCAAAGGACGAGGAACTCTTCCGCGGGTTCGAAAGAGTGGAGGAGGAGCGGATCGGAAAGGGAAAGCACGAAGAATTCCACGCCCTTCTTGACCGCCTGCAGGAGATCTACACCCGCTGAAGCGGGACGGGAGATACCGGGAAAAGCCGGGGAAACCACAGTTTTTCCCACGCGGCTTCCAGAGGCGCCCTGGCGCAGTTTTCAGGCCGAATGGTTCATCTATTTGGAATTGACAATACACTTTCCCCTTGCTAAGATGAAGGCGGGTGCTTCAGGCTGAAACCAGGGGGAGGTGCAGTGATGGATATTCATCTGAAGACGGACGAGGTCGAGGAACTGAAAGGCCTCATGGCGGAGGACGGGTGGACGGGTTCCTTAAAGGATTACGCCAGGGAAGTGTTTTTGGAAGGCATGTCCTACCACAAGGCACGCCAGGCGGGGGGATATCTGCACCCGGAGGAAAAGTGACGGCGCTGCCGGAAAAACGGAAGGCCCGGGGCCTGCTGACAGGCCCCGGGCTTTTTTCGGGTATTCGATCCGCGGGTTTGCCCCAGCCAGTCCCCTGAAAAAGCACGATGCCGTACGGAAAAAATTACATTTGCCCTGTAGGCATTGTTTATTTATGAAAAATCAGAGAAAATCGAGAAAGAAAAACGGCATTGGTCCGATACCTTTTCTGGGGGAGGGCCCGGATGGACGTCTTCGAGTTCTATTCTTTCTTTCTTTTTGGGGTTTTTGCCGCATATCTTGCCTTGTTCTTCATGGCCGTCAAATATTCGGACAGGACGTTTGCTTCCGTTTTCTCCCTGATTTGCCTCGCGAGTGCGGTGTATGTCCTCGGTGCGGCGCTCCAGTTCAATTCAAAAAGCGTGGAAGAAATCCTCTTTTTCCAGAAACTCAAATACTTCGGGGCCGCCCTTGTCCCCGGATTGTGGATCGTCTTTGCCTATAGAGTTCATTCCGGCAAAAAAATGAGCCTGGCGATGCTTCTGTGTGTATTTTCGATCCCGGCACTGGTGCTGTTTCTGGTGTCAACCAACGAATACCACGGTCTGTTTTATTCGGGTTTAAAGGTATTTCAGAACGGGGAATATCTTTTCAGCAGGAGAGCGACCGGCCCACTGTATGTCCTGAATGTGGCATACGCTTATTTTTCGCTTTTCTACTGCCTGTACTTCTTTTCCCTGGTGTGGATAAAAAGTCGCTTTCGGCTGAACAGCCCCTATTTCCTCCTTCTTGCGGGACAACTTCTCTCCGCGGCATTGTTCGGGCTGTACCTGGCGGGGATGACGCCGCTCTGGGTCGACATGCTGCCGGTGGGCTATTTGGTTCGTGCCGTGTTTTGCGCCGTTGCCATCTTTAAATATGATGTTTTGGAAATAAAAGAAATATACAATAAAGAGATCTTTTCGGAAATAAAAGAGGGGCTTATGCTCGTTTCCTGTGACGGGCTGCTGATCGACTACAACAGGTCTGCCCGGACAGTCTTCGAATGGCTCAATGAAAAAAACAGGGGGGCTCCCATTCATTCTCTGGATTCGCGGTTCAACGTCAGTACGGGGGCCAAAAATTTCGATATCGGCGTCGGCAGAGGGGATGAAGAGCGAATTTACGAGTTTCGCCTCACGGAGTTGAAGGAAGGAAGAAAAACAGCGGCTTTCCTCTATATTTTTCTCGATGTCACCGATAAACAGCGCCTGATCGAAAAATTGCGGTACATGGCGGACCATGATTCCCTTACGGGGTTATTCAACAGGGGAAGAATCCTGGTTGAAGCCAATAGGCTTCTTTCTGCCCGCAAGCTGGAAGGCCGCATTTTTTCGATCTGCATGATTGATGCCGATCATTTCAAAAACCTGAATGACAGCTGCGGGCATATCGCCGGAAACAGGATGCTCTGTGAACTCGCGGCCGTCTTCAGGCGGATTGCGGGAGAGCGCGGAATCATTGGGCGCTACGGAGGGGAAGAATTCCTGGTTCTCCTTCCTGATGCCGGCGCAAAAGAGGCCGCGGAGACGGCCGAAAAGCTGCGGGCCGGGATCGAAGCGGCGACAGTGGATTTCGATGGAAAAACGCTTCAGGTCACGATCAGCATCGGTGTCACGTCCGCAGGTTTGCACCCCTTTGAAGAGGAGACGATACACAGCCTTGTCAGCCGAGCCGACAGGGCGCTGTACCGGGCGAAAAACAGCGGCAGGAACCGCGTCTGCGTCTTCGGGGAAGACGACCTGTGAATTGCCGCCGGTTCGCCGGGGAAAAACGGAAGGCCCGGGGCCTGCTGACAGGCCCCGGGCCTTTTTGCCTTTTTTGCAGCCGGTTTGAATGTGTCGTCCTTTGCCGGAGGGCAGGGGCCGCGGCCCTTTACCCTCGGATGCAGACCGAGTCCAGGTCCCTCGGGAAATGGTTCAGCGCTTCGCCCGTTCCGTCGGCCCTGACCGCCACGATGTTTTCGATCCTGACCCCGAACTTGCCCGGCAGGTAGATGCCCGGTTCCACGCTGAAGACGTTCCCCGGCTCCAGGGGCCGGTCGTTGCCCTCGATCATGTAGGGTGACTCGTGGACCGCCAGGCCGATCCCGTGGCCGACCCGGTTGAAGAAGTACTCGCCGTACCCCGCGTCGATGATGACCTGCCGGGCCGCCCTGTCCACATCCTGTCCCGTGGCGCCGGGCTGCACGGCGGCTTCTCCCGCGGCCTGGGCCTGCCTGACGATCTCGTACACCTTCCTCTGCTCCTCCGTGGGGGTGCCGGTGAAGAAGGTGCGGGTGGTGTCGGAGCAGTAGGATTTGTACCGTCCGCCGAGGTCGAGGATGATCACGTCGTTTTCTTCGATGACCCTCCGGTCGCCGCCGTAGTGGGGCATGGAACCGTTGGGGCCGCTGGCCACGATGGGAGCGAAGGAAATTTCGTTGGAGCCCGCTTCCTCGAAGAACTCGGGAATCTTTTTCGCGATCTGCCGTTCCGTCATGCCCGGCCGGATGAAATCCAGCAGTTTGCCGACCACCGCGTCCACGATGCGGGACGCCTCCCGCATGACGGCGAGCTCCCCTTCGTCCTTTCGGGAACGGAGAGGATCCAGGATGCCTGCTCCATTGCACATCTGAAGGTCCATGGCATCCCTGACGGCAAGCATGTCCACCGCCCTGACACCGTCGTTGAAGGCGATTTTCCCCCCGACGACGCCCAGGTGTTCGCAGCCCCGTCTGAACGCGCCGGTGAAGCCCTCGTGGTCGTTCCATTCGGCGTAGAAGGGGACGCCGCCGAAGGCGTTGACCATCTCCTCCTTATAGAGCAGGGGCGTCATGGCGAAGCATCGGCAGTCCTTCGACACCATCAGTCCCCTGACCCTTTCATCGGGGTGGGTGTCCAGCCCGCCGATGTACTCCAGGTCCGTGGAAGGGCCGAGGTAAATGGCGTCGAGTCCCAGCTTCTTCAGTTCCGCTGCCAGCAGTTCCACTCTTTTCTGATTGATCATGAATGTCCCCCCGAAGTGGTGTTTTTTTTGCGGCCCGCATGCCAATCATTCCCCGAAGCAGGAGCTGCCCGGAGAGCGGCCGCTGTTTCATGCCGGATGTATTTTTTTCCGCCCCATCATAATACTTCTTTTGTTCATAATCCACAGGGAGGCCATGACCGGAGAAGAAAAGAGCGCGGCAGACATATATAAAATTTAAGATTGACCAATATTGTATGCCGTAAATTATGCCCTGTGCTTTCATATTGCGGCAATTATATAAATGATGGTATGTTTTTTGTGCAGTTCCATTAGGATTGACTTAAAAATCTGTCAGGAATATTATTGCATCGGCACCGTTTTTTCCGCCGGGGCCGCAGGTCAAATTTCTTATCCGAAGGGGAGGGAATTGAATGAAGAAGGTTTTTTGTGTTCTGCTGGCTGCCGTCATGATCTTCAGCCTTGCCGCGCCGGTTCTTGCTGCTGCCGGGAAGGTTGCGATCGTGACCAACACCGTATCGCAGAACGAGGAAGAGTACCGTTCCGCCCAGGAAATGGTCGCGAAGTACGGCGACAGGATCGTCCACGTGACGTGGCCCGACAATTTCATGGCCGAGCAGGAGCAGATGGTCAGCGTCGTCGCCAAGCTCGCCTATGACCCGGACGTGAAGGCTCTGGTCATCAACCAGGCCGTAC
The DNA here is from genome assembly GCF_004366815.1 of Aminivibrio pyruvatiphilus. NCBI lineage: Bacteria > Thermotogati > Synergistota > Synergistia > Synergistales > Aminobacteriaceae > Aminivibrio > Aminivibrio pyruvatiphilus. The sequence continues at coordinate 9,308 of NZ_SORI01000035.1, forward strand.
CGGGAACGAACGCGGCGGTGGACAAGCTGCTCGAGACGCGGGACGATGTCTTTATCGTCTACAGCACTCCCCAGGAGAATCCCCCCGATGTGGCGTCCAGGGCCCAGCTCATCCTGCAGCCCGACGAACTGGCCATGGGCAACGCCATTCCCGTCCAGGCGAAGAAGCTCGGCGCGAAGGTCTTCGTTCACTATTCATTCCCCCGCCACATGTCCCAGGTGCTTCTTTCCTCCCGCAGGGAGCTCATGAAGAAGAAGTGCGCCGAGATCGGCCTCGAGTTCGTGGACGCCACGGCTCCGGACCCCACCGGCGACTCCGGTCTTCCCGGCGCCCAGCAGTTCATCCTTGAGGACGTGCCGAAGATGGTGGCGAAATACGGCAAGGACACGGCGTTCTTCTCCACGAACTGCGCCATGCAGATCCCCCTGATCAAGGCCGTCGTCGATACCGGCGCCATCTATCCCCAGCCCTGCTGCCCGTCGCCCTACCACGGCTTCCCCACGGCTCTCGGCATCGAGTCCGACAGCTCCAAGCCCGGCGACCTCCAGCACGTCATCGATGAAACCCGGCGGATCCTGAAGGAAAAGGGCATGTCCGGCAGGCTTTCCACGTGGCCGGTGCCCGTGGCCATGATGTCCACCGTGGCCTCCACGGAATACGCCTTCAAGGTCATGGCGGGCGAGGTTCCCTTCGACAAGCTCGACATGAAGGTTCTTGAGCAGTGCATGGCCGATTACGCCAAGGTCGCGGTCTCTGCGACCCCCTACGTTGACGAGGCAGGCAAGAAGTACGACAACTACCTGTTCGTCCTGATGGACTTCCTGACCTACTAGGGAAGGCCGGTACACAAGAGGCTGTACCGGGCGAAATTTTTGGATGAAAGACTGCATCACGAGCGGTGTCCGGGGACGAACGGATCCTTCAACGAAGCAGGGGTTTTCGGCGGACAGCTTCAGTGCCGAAACCGCTGCCGGGGTTGAATCCCTTCGCCCCCGCTTTTTTTGCAGCCTTCATCCCGATTTTGATGTACAGGGGGTAATGCGTTGAGCGACAGCCTTCTCCAGTTCAGGAACATATCCAAGAGCTACTATGGAAACAGCGTTCTGACGGACATCAATTTCGATGTCAAAAAGGGAGAGATTCACGCCCTCATCGGAGAGAACGGCGCCGGAAAATCCACGCTGATGAACATCCTCTTCGGCATGCCGGTCATCACGAGCACCGGAGGCTACGAGGGCGACGTCCTGATCGACGGAGAGAAAATCAGCTTCAGGTCACCCCACGAGGCCATGTACGCCGGAATAGGCATGGTCCACCAGGAATTCATGCTCATTCCCGGATACTCGATAACTGAAAACATCAAGATCAACAGGGAAATCACCACCCCGAACCCCGTCTCCCGAATCTTCGGCAAACGGCTTGAAACCCTTGACATGGCCTCCATGAACGCCGACGCCCGAAAGGCCCTGGACACGCTCGACATGGGTATTGAGGAGTTTACGATGGTTGCGGGGCTTCCCGTGGGGCACATGCAGTTCGTTGAAATTGCACGGGAGATCGACAAAACTGGCATCAAAATTCTCGTCTTCGATGAGCCCACGGCGGTGCTCACCGAAACGGAAGCCCAAAATCTTCTTGCGGCCGTCAAGAGGCTTGCCGCCAAGGGCATCGGCATCGTCTTCATCAGCCACAGGCTCGACGAAATCATCAATGTTGCCGACAGGGTCACCATCCTCCGTGACGGGGAACTCGTCGCCACAAAGAACATCGGTGACACCAGCGCCGTGGAGATCGCCGCCCTGATGATCGGGCGCAAGGTGGCCATCGACAGGGTCCAGTCCGAGGGACGGAGGGTTTCCGATGAAGTTATCCTGGGCATAAAGAACCTGCACGTGGGCATGCCCGGCGAGAAGGTACGGGGCATCGACCTCGACATACGGAAGGGCGAAATCGTCGGTATCGGCGGCCTCGCAGGCCAGGGCAAGCTTGGAGTAGCCAACGGCATCATGGGAACCTATCCGGCCACTGGAGAAGTGGTTTTCAACGGCAAGCCCATGACCCTGGGCGACCCGCACTACGCCATCGGCGTGGGGATGGGATTCGTCAGCGAGGACAGGAAAGGCGTCGGCCTTTTGCTCAACGAGTCCATCGAACTGAACATCGCTTTTACGGCCATGCAGGTGGGAAACAAATTTCTGAAGCAGGGAGGTCCCTTCCGCTTTCAGGATGACGCCGGAATACGAAAGCACGCCCTGAAGATGATCAAAGACCTCGACATCCGCTGCGAGTCTCCCCTGCAGCATGCCGGAAGCCTCAGCGGAGGCAACCAGCAGAAGGTCTGCGTTGCCCGTGCTCTCACCCAGGATCCGGTCTTTCTTTTCGTCTCGGAGCCCACGCGGGGTATCGACATCGGTGCGAAGAAGCTGATACTCGACCTGCTGCTGAAGCTCAACGAGGAGGAGGGAATGACCATCGTCATGACCTCTTCCGAACTGGCGGAACTCAGGAGCATCTGCGACAGGATCGTCATCATCTGCGAAGGCAAAGTGGAAGGTGTGCTGCCCCCGGATGCCTCCGACGCGGATTTCGGCCTGATGATGTCCGGCAGCAGGGGCGGAAAAACGGAAGATTCACCGGAGAGGAGTGCCGATCATGGCTGAGATGAACGGGAACGGCAACAACCATCTGCGGACTTCCGGGAGCCTGTTTGGGGATATCGGCCTGCCCACGGTGATCATCGCCGTCTTCTGGGTGCTTACCCTGGTTGCCGGCCATTTCGTGGGGATCTCCATGTCCACCCTGGTCAGCGATACCATCAAGCGGGCAGGGATGAACGGCATCCTTGTCCTCGCCATGGTGCCCGCCATCCAGTCGGGCACGGGACCGAACTTCGCCCTTCCCATCGGGATCGTCTGCGGGCTCCTGGGGCTCGTCACGTCCATCGAGATGGACATGACGGGGATGGCGTGGCTCCTGACATCCTTCACCCTCGCGATTCCCCTGGCGGCCGCGGTGGGTTACGGCTACGGCAAGCTGATGAACGCCGTCAAGGGCTCGGAGATGACCATCGCCACCTATACAGGCTTCTCCATCGTGGCCCTCATGTGCCTGGCCTGGCTCATGATCCCCTTCCGCAACCCCAAGATGGGCTGGTTCATCGGCAAGGGACTCCGGGAGACCATCCAGCTCGATGCCGTGGGCGGAGCCCAGATCCTCAATAACTTCCTCCTGTTCACCGTGGGCGACGTGATCATTCCCACGGGCCTTCTCCTCACCTTTGCCTTCTTCGCCTTTCTCGTCTGGCTCTTCTTCCGGTCGAAGCTCGGAATCGCCATTTCCGCGGGAGGCATCAACCCGAAATTTGCCCAGGCGGCAGGCCTGAACATCGACCGGAACCGGGTCCTGGCGAACGTGGTTTCCACCATTCTCGGCGCCATCGGCATCATCGTCTACTCACAGAGCTACGGGTACGCCCAGCTCTACACGGCACCCCTGATGATGGCCTTCCCCGCCGTGGCGGCAATCCTCATCGGAGGAGCCACTGCCTCCCGGGCGAAGGTGTCCCACGTGGTCATCGGCGTCGTACTCTTCCAGGGACTCCTCACCACGGCCCTTCCGGTGGCCAACGAGATCTTCGTCGGCACCGACCTGTCGGAAATCATGCGGATGATCATCCAGAACGGAATCATACTTTACGCCCTGACCCAGGTTAAAAGAGGTGTGCAGTGATGGACGGACTCAACAGGAACTCGAACGGCGCAGGCTCCTGGATTCTTGAAAACCTGGTGACCATCATCTTTGTGGCCTTCACCCTCTTCGGCTTCATGGTCTCCAGCGGAGTATCCGTGGGCTACTTCTTCTCCGAGCTTTCCAGCAGGGTCTTCCGGAACTCCTTCCTCGTCCTCTCCCTCATCATCCCGGTCCTTGCGGGCCTCGGGCTCAACTTCGGCATTGTCATCGGCGCCATGTCAGGCCAGGTGGCCATCGCTATCGCCCGGTACTTCGAAATGGGGGGCATATCGGGCCTTCTGTTCTGCTTCGCCGTGGCCATGGCCGCCGCGGCTCTCTGCGGCTACTTCACCGGGAGACTCTACAACAAAACCCGGGGCCAGGAGATGATCGCCAGCCTCATCGTCGGATTCTTCGCCAACGGTATCTACCAGTTCCTCTTCCTCTTCGTCGTCGGCGTGGTCATCGCCGTTCCGGCAACCCACCCCATGATCAAGCCCGACGGAGTCGGCATCCGGATGACCGTGGACCTCGTCCCGGTCAAGCAGGGCGGCCTCAAATACGCCCTGGACAACATCTACCAGGTCCCCTTCGTCCACGCCCTTCTTGCGGTAGCCCTGGGGCTTCTCCTGCTGCTGGCCGTCCGCTACTGGCTCAACATACGGAAAGGCCGCTCGTACCTGAACAGCCGCTCCTCCCTCATCGTCAACGGGGGCCTGTGCCTCGCCCTTGCGGGTGCGGCGATCCACGCCATGATGACCAAATCCGAGCTCATGATGGTCCGCAAGGTCCCCGTGGTGACTGGGCTGCTGATCATCGGCCTCTGCGTGTTTACGGTGCTCATCATGAAGACCAAGCTGGGCCAGGATTTCCGTTCGGTGGGGCAGAGCCAGCACACTGCGGAAGTATCGGGTATCAACGTGGACAGGACGAGGATCATCGCCACCATGATCTCCACCGTGCTCGCGTCCTGGGGGCAGATCATCTACCTTCAGAACATGGGCACCCTGAACACCTACAACGCCCACACCCAGATCGGCATGTTCTCAGTGGCGGCCCTCCTCGTGGGAGGCGCATCCACCTCGAAGGCCAGCATAACCCACGCCATCTTCGGGACCATTCTCTTCAACGCCATGTTCATCATGTCGCCGGAGATCGGCCAGTCCCTCTTCGGACAGGCCATACTGGGCGAATACTTCAGGACCTTCATGGTCTACGGCGTCATCGGCGTGGCCCTCGGCATCCACGTATGGAAGGCCAACAAGAAGAGCCGGATCATGGTGGAATAGGAAATTTCACAGCCGGTAAAACAGCGCCCCCGCCTTTCCTTGCCGGAAAGGCGGGGGCGCTGTTACATTCTCGTCCTTTTTCGCGCCACAATAAGTTTTACTTCTCAATCGTTGTTTCAACGGTCATGTGAATGGAAATCGCAGCATGCCAATTCGGAAAAACAAAAAATCAATAGCGATGCAAATTTCTGCGCCTGCATTGGAAGAAAAACAGTATCACTGGTTTTCTTCCTAAAATGTTCCCATTACCCAGAAAAGCCATTATATTTCGGGACACTATTCAGGACAATTTACAGCTGTCAGGAGATGAAATATCTTAAACTTGTCTCAGCTGAGTATGTTATTTCTAAATTTTTCATCGTGTTTTCGGGAGATGCTAAAGGGGGAAATCCGGTTCTCTCTTGATATGTGAAGTATTGGGGTGCCATCTTCAGATAGTAGTCCCTAAGGAAAACTGAAGTTCCCAATTTTAAAGCCTTCTTTGCCTTGTGTTTTTACCGTCTGATTCCCGAAATTTGAGGCAGACTTATTTGCTCTTTTTCCGTCAACTTATGCAATTCCATACGACGTGCCAAGGAGAGAGAATGATAATGGAAAAAAGTATGACTTTTTTGGCAACTGGAGATTCTCTAATCCTCAAGCATCTCCCGGACTATCCTGAATTCGCGGCAGTAAAGGACTTTATCCTTACAGCCGAGGCAAGGATTACCAATCTGGAAACAACACTTACCGATGGGAATTGCTTCCCGTCCGCTTATTCTGGAGGAACCTGGCTGACTTCCCGCCCGGACGTTATCCAGGACCTGAAGAAGTTTGGTTTCAATATTTTCTGCTGGGCCAACAACCACACCATGGATTACTCCTATGAAGGGCTTTTAATGACCAAAGCCAGCCTGGATACTGCCGATGTGGCGCACTGCGGAGCGGGGGAAAATCTTTACGAGGCTTCAAAACCTGCAATGGTAGACCTTCCCTCCGGAAGGGTCGGCGTTATATCAATATGTTCATCATTTGAACCGGCTGCTCAGGCCGGAATCCAGTCTCAGAGCCAACCCGGACGCCCCGGACTGAACCCTTTGCGTTTTTCCACCACATTCACGGTGACAGCGGAACAGATGAAAGCCTTGAAAGAAATTGCTGCCGCCACGAAAATCAACAATCGTACGGATGTTTCCAAAATACAGGGATACACTCTCAGGGAGCCGGAGGGAACCTTTGATTTTGGAAGTTCCCGTTTTGCTGTCGGAGATACTCCCGGACGCATGACCCGGCCTAACAAGGCTGATATAGAGCGAACAGTTGATACGATCCGCGATGCATTGCTTTCCGTCGATTATGTTGTAGTCGCAGTACATTCCCATGAAATTAAGGACGTTACTAACGACGAACCTGACTTTTTCTACGAGGAGTTTGCCAGAAAGTGTATCGATGCCGGGGCCTGCGCGGTGGTGGGGGGAGGAACACATCAGTTAAAGGGGATAGAAATGTACAAAAAGAGGCCCATTTTTTATTCCCTTGGGAATTTCATTTTTCAGAATGCGTTCGTAGAAAAGCTCCCCCCCGACTATATGGAAAAGAACGGGCTTCCCCTCGATACACGGACGGCTTCAGCGTTCCAGGCGAGAAGTGAAAGGGCGTCTGTTCCCCTTCACAATGACGCGGCGAACTTTCAGACAGTCCTTCCCTGGTTCCGTATGGAAGGCGACCGATTGACGAAGCTTGTTCTCAAACCCATATCTCTTGGACAAAAATTGCCGCAATATTATTCCACCTGGCCAAGAGTGGCTGATGAAGCCGAAAGCCAGGCCATTTTCGATACACTGGTAAGATTAAGCGCCCCTTATGGAACCAAATTGGTGAAAAGAGAAGATTTGATAGAGGTGGAGCTCTAAAAAGGACATAAAGAAAGCTCCGGTTTTGGTTGAATTTTTCATGACGATCAGCACCAGGAGGGGATGCCCGTGTACGCACACATAGAAGAACTGGCGGACAGGATGACGGAGAAGCTCGTCGCCTGCCGCAGGGATTTCCACAAGTACGCCGAAAGCGGATGGTTCGAGATGAGGACGGCCTCTCTCATCGCCAGGCGTCTCACCGATATGGGCTATGAAGTCCTGGCAGGGCGTGACGTTTGCCGTGACGAATCCCGCATGGGGCTGCCCCCGGACGAAGAGCTCCAAAAGAACTGCCTCCGGGCGAAGGAGCAGGGGGCAGATAGCGAATTCCTTGAGAAAGTCCGGGGCGGCTTCACCGGGGTTATGGGCATCCTCCGCTGCGGGGAAGGCCCCACCGTGGCGCTCCGGTTCGACATCGA
>NZ_SORI01000036.1 GCF_004366815.1 Aminivibrio pyruvatiphilus
TTCGACCACGCCTTCGAACAGGCGCTCATGCACGCTCCGCACTGCACGCACCGGTCCAGGTACGTCTTCAGTAATTTCAAGGTCAACACTCCTTTGAAAAAAACTAGACGACGTTCGACTCCCTGATGTGTTCGCCTCTGGCAAACCGCCTGTAGTCGAGCATGGAAAAATCAATGTCCGGTTTTTTCCCGGTGATGTGCTGGGCTAGAATTTTGCCCGCTACGGGAGCCAGCATGAAGCCGTGTCCCGAATATCCCGTCGAATGGTAGAAATTTTTCACGTCAGTTTCACCAATGATAGGCTGGGCATCCGGAGTCATGTCGTACATTCCGGACCACTGGCGGGCTATCCTGATCCCCCTGGTTCGCGGCAGTAGCCTGACCAGGGTTTTCGACATTTCCTCGATGAACTGCCAGGTGCTCTTGTTTTCAAAATCTTCCGGGTGTCCGGCGGGGCTCATGCCGCAGATTATGGAACCGTGAGGCCTCTGCTGGATATAGTAATTGCCGGAGAAGCTCATGAGCATACATGGGCAGACTCCCGGAGCAACGGGCTCGGTGATCATGATTTCATGCCGTTCCGCCCAGTTGGGGATTTCAATCCCCGCCATGCGGGCGATGAACTGGGCGTAGGCGCCTGCGCAGTTTATCACCACGGGGGCATGGAGTGTGCCCCTGTCGGTTTCAACACCCCGGACCACGTTGTTTTCCACGAGAATGCCGGTGCATGTGGTATGCCTGTGGCAGGTGACGCCGAGACGCTTTGCCGCTTCAAGGTAGGCGAAGGTTGTAAGGAAGGGGTCCGCGTGACCGTCCCTTCCATGGAAAAAGAAACCTACGGCGTCGTCGGCGGCAAGTCCCGGGCAGATTCCTCTGGCTTCCTGCAGGTTTATCTGCCGCGACTTGATCCCAAGGGAGTTCTGGAGTTCCATTCCCTTCCTGAGGGTCTCCAGTTCTTTTTCGTTATAGGCCACGAGCAGGTAGCCGCCCTGATTGAGCCCGACCGACATCCCCAGCTCCTGGTCAAGCTGCTCGAAAATGTCAAGGGCGGCAATGCCGAGGCGGCAGTTCATTTCCGTTCCCCATTGTGCCCGTATTCCTGCCCCGCATCGACCGGTGGAACCACCGCAGATGGTGCCCTTTTCTATGAGAACGATGTCTTTCACGCCGTTCAGGGCAAGATAATAGGCTGTAGATACGCCGATAATTCCGCCACCTATGATGACAACGTCGGCGGTGTTCTTCCATTCCATCATTCTTCACCCTCCTCTGCGAGCAAACCGATCCTGATTGGTTTTGCAGGAGGTCGAACGGTTGCCGGTTCTACTTCGGTGATTGACTTTCCCGTTTTTTTCGCAATCTCTCTCATGAGGATATCCTGGCAGCCTCTGCCCTGGCATGGGCCCATGCCGACCCGGAGAACCCTCTTGAGTTCTTCCACGGAGTCATATCCCCTGTCGATCCACTCGTGGATCTCCTCGAGGGTAACTTCCTCGCAGCGGCATACGTAAATCTCTTCAGATCCCGGATGTTCCTTCTGCATGGTCATTTCACCGCCCTGATTGTCCGGAATTCGTCCACTACTTCTTTTGGAGCCGAAACATGGATGACATAGGTCCTGTCCTTTTTGGGTTGTGTCACGTTTTCCACGGTGCCTTCCGCAATGCATTCCCCTATTCGGTTCAGGCACTGGACTTTCTGCCCCTTTTCCGGAAGGGGCAGCATCTCGTAGGGAAGTTTGAAAAGAGCTTTGTCTTCGGAAAAAGTGAGATCGATAACGAAGCACGCCAGACCCGGACAGGATGCTACACAGAGGGTGCATCCAGTGCACAGCGAATGATCAACCGTCGGGGTGTCGTTGATGTCGGCAAAGGGACGGATCGCTCCGGTAGGACAGCTGGTATGGCACGGATTGCAGGGAATGCGCTGGGGACATTCGACGATTACGACTCCTCCTTTTTTCGATTCCCAGAGTTTGCGGTCCGGCAGGACGGCACCTTCCCGTTCGCCGGTGAGGACACCGCTGTTGAAGAGGTCGAGAGCGTCAGCCATTGGAAACATCCTCCCATCTGTTGACAAGCACGCATTCGAGTCCCTGGCATATACGTGCCCCTGCCTCTCCTGACCTGAGAGCCTGGAGACGTCCCCAATATTCGTCAAGCTTACCGTGTTCGGTGGGGTATCCAAGATCTGAAGCCGCCGAAAGGCCGGCTATTCTCCCTTCGACCATGGCGGCGCTTGCCTCTTCGATGCCGCTTGCGTCACCTGCGGTGAAAAAATCGGGGTTGGAGGTTTTCATCGTTCTGTCCCGCTGTGCAACAAGGCCGCACAACTGGGGAACATACATCATTTTGCATCCGGCCTGGGAGAGAATCTCCGTGGTCGGGGAGAGACCGACAGCTATGCAGATGATGTCACAGTCCACGTACTTTTTTTCTCCCACCGGCTCGAAACGGTCATTGAGTGCCGTGATGTACGCTCCCGTGATGACCTGCTCCCCCACGGCTTTTCTGATGGAGTGGCGCAGAAGGATGGGGACGCCCATCCGACGGATTTTTGCTGCGTGGACCCAGTAGCCGCCAACCCGGGGTGCGGCTTCGACAACGGCGGCGACTTCAACGCCTGCCTGCATGAGCTGATAACTCACAATAAGGCCGATATTGCCCGCTCCGACCATGAGAACCCGTTTCCCGGGAACAACCCCGTAGACGTTCATAAGGGTCTGAACGGCTCCTGCACCGTAAACGCCGGGAAGGTCATTGTTTGGAAACGGAATGAGCCGTTCCTGGGCGCCTGTAGCCACTATTGTTTTTTTAGCTTTGATATGGAAGTATTTTTCTTCTCCCCGCATGGCGGTGAAGGTGCCGTCTTCTGAATAGAAGCCTGTGATGGTGGTATTGGTGTGGATTTCAACGTTTTCCCTGCAGGAATCAATTTCGTTCAAAAGGATGTTCGCGATTTTGAACCCCCTGGTTCCCGCATATTCGTCCTTGCTGCCGAAGAATTTATGGGTCTGTTTTACGAGCTGTCCTCCCAGATGAAGATCGCTTTCCGCCACCATGACTTTTGCACCTGCCGCCGCCGCTTCTGCTGCCGCGCTGAGGCCCGCCGCTCCTCCGCCGATAACGAGAATTTCTGTCGAGAGAGTTTTCATGGCCTCATCCTCATTCCGCTGTCTCGGGTACGAAGCCCTTGCCGTGCTGGGTTTCCACCTTCATGCCTGGTTTTAGGGGAGTTATGCATGTCCTGACGTTCGGAACACCGTCCACCACCATGAAACAGCTGCTGCATTTTCCGATGGCGCAGAAAAAACCCCGGGGTCTGTGCATTTCAGCCGTTTCTCGGTAGACTCTAACCCTGTTCGCATGAAGGGCCATGGCGATGGGCTCCCCTTCATATCCTTCCATTTCCCTTCCGTCGAAGAAAAAACGTACCTTTTCTCCCCTAGGGAAATCAAGGATCGGATGTTCCTCGATCAAATCCATGGTCCCGCGGCCTCCTCCCGGATTACTTTTCTCATCCAAGCCTGTTTTCCTCCTTCCAAGCATGACTCGATTTCACAACACGGTACATGGCCTGTTGCGGAAAAACTATTGGAATCAGGAGCACAAATGGCTGTTTTTGAAGGACATGAAGTGATGGGCAGCACTATCCCCTCCGGAGAAAATGGGTCACGGAGAATGCTTTTGTGTGTTCAATTGTGTTCCGGGAATCCCAATTTGTCAAGGATATGTTGAAATTTTGGGCACATTCAACTTTTTCACAAATGGTTCGTAAGGCTTTTTCGTGAACAGGGTTTTTTCTGCAAAAGGTCGGTTTTTTTGCTCCGGAGGAAAATTTGAAATAGAATAGAAGCAGTTTTTCCCGAGAGTACGATGATTTTTTTGAAAGAGGTGATCGGGTATGTTTCTTATGAACAGCGGCCACATGCTTTCCTGTTTCTCTTTTCCCGGGTTGATGGATGCCGCAGAAGAGGCCATGAAAGCGGCCGGCCGGGAGAAGGACGGATCCATAACAGTACCCCTGAGAACCGCTGTCAACAGAGGAAAGAATTCTCTCCTGCTCATGCCCTGTCTTGCGGATGATCTCTGGGGGCTGAAAGCTCTCACGATTTTTCCCGACAACCCTGTACGCTCACGGCCTTTTCTGAACGGGCTGGTACTCCTTTTCGACGGGGCGGACGGGACTCCTCTTGCGCTTTTTGACGGGAGAACGCTGACGGCCCTGAGAACGGGTTCGGTGGGAGGGGCCGCTGTACGCGCCCTTGCGGGAAAGGATGTGCGGTCCCTTGGCCTAGCCGGAGCGGGTGTCCAGGGATACTGGCAGGTCCGTTTCGCCTGCGAGGCCCGATCCTTTTCAGAGGTTCGAATCTATGATGCCGTCCCGGAGAGTGCGGAAAGGACTGCTGAAAGGCTCGGAAAAGATCTGCCCGAAATCAGCGTGTTGCCCTGCAGAGATGCCGCGGAGCTTGCTCTTGCTTCCGATGTGATCATTACCGCCACAACGGCGAAACAGCCGGTTTTTCCTGATGACAGGCGTCTCTTTTCGGGAGGGAAATGCATCATCGGCATCGGTTCCTATACTCCGGAGATTCGGGAATATCCCGATGCCCTTTTCGCGGAAGCGGAGCAGGTTTATGTGGATACTGAGCATGCCCTTTCGGAAACGGGAGACCTCATCAACCCCCTTTCCAGGGGAGTATTTTCGAAAGAAATCATCCGTCCACTTTCTGATCTCCTTCTTGCCGGGAAGAAGGAAACAGCAGGCACCGGCACTGTCTTTTTCAAATCCGTCGGGCTTTCGGTGTTTGATCTTTATGCTGCGAAAACCTTGCTTGAGAGGGGAAAAATGACCGGAAACGGAATCGATTTCGATCTGTAGTACGTGCCGAATGACCGGGGAACGCCCGCCCCTGAACCGGCGGCCGTTCCCCGTCTTGAAGGAGTTCAGTGAACCGCTGCGGCATCGAATGATTTTTTCAGGACTGGGGCCCCCATTTCCTTGCCCATTCGAACATTCCCACGGCACACGCAACGCTTGCGTTCAAAGAGCCGGTTTCTCCCGTAAGGGGGATTCGGACGATTTCGTCGCAGGTATCGGATACGAGCCTGGACAGGCCTTCACCTTCGGCACCCACTATAAGGGCGGTTCTTTCCGGCATGGGCTCGGACCAGAGGGAACGGCCGGCCCTGTTATCAAGACCGATGGTCCAGAAGCCGGCCTCCTGGAGCTCTTTTACCGTCTGGGAGACATTGTTTATCCCCACCATGGGCAGGCGCAGTGCAGCGCCGGCGCTGACCTTGACCACAGTGCCCCCGGGGAGGGCTCCCCTGCGCTTGGGAAAGAGAACTCCTTTCGCACCGCACGCTTCAGCAGTGCGGGCTACGGCGCCGAGGTTATGAGGATCCTGGACGTGGTCGAGGACGACCACGAGGAGAGGGCCGGCGGAAGGGAGGGAAGAGAAGAAATCCCCGAGATCGGCCATGGAAACCTCACTGCTTCGGCAGGCGACACCCTGGTGATTCACCGGCCCGCAAATCTCGGAAAGAACCTCGGGTGTGACGACCTGAACCACCACACCTCCTTTTTCCGCCAGGGTTTTCACCTGCCGGGAAAAGGAATCGCTCACATTCTTCCCGAGGAAAACTTTCTGAACCCTGTCGGGAGACTCTTTTAAAAGCTGGAGTACGACCTGCCTCCCCCAGTTGAGGTCTTCGCTTCTCTTTTTTTCAAAACGGGGTGCGGCGGAACCGGTTTCTTTTCCGAACCTCCTGCCTGCGGGTCTTTTCCCATCTTTTCTTTCTATTCTATCCACTTTTCTTCATCCTTTCGCTGATTTGATCGGAATACTCCCGGAGAAACCGGGCTGTATACCCCTTGGAAGAGTGCATGAGATCTTCCGGTGTGCCTGCCGCGACGAGCCGCCCTCCTCCGTTTCCTCCCTCCGGGCCGAGGTCGATAATATAATCTGCGGACATCAGAACGTCCAGGTTGTGTTCGATGAGAATGACCGTGTTTCCCTGGTCAACGATCTTGTTCACGATGACCAGGAGTTTTTCCACGTCCGTGTAATAAAGGCCGGTGGTCGGTTCATCAAGAAGGTACAGGGTCGGTCCAGAAAATTTCTTGCTCAGTTCCTTGGACAATTTCACTCTCTGGGCCTCCCCTCCGCTGAGGGTGAGGGCCGACTGCCCGAGCCGGATATATCCGAGTCCCGCTTCGGCAATGAGGTTCAGCTTGGAGGCAATTCTCGGAATGTCCCTGAAGAACTGCAGGGCCTCATCCACCGTCATGTCCAGTACATCGGAGATGGATTTCCCCTTGAACTTCACCTCGAGGGTTTCCCTGTTGTATCTTTTGCCGCCGCAGACCTCGCAGGGCACGTACACGTCGGGAAGAAAGAGCATGGAAACCTTGGTGGACCCGCCGCCGCCGCACGCTTCGCACCGCCCTCCCCTCACGTTGAAGCTGAATCTGCCGGGGAGATATCCCCTCAGCTTCGCTTCGGGGAGCTCCGCAAAGAGCTCCCGGATGAGGGTGAACAGTCCCGTGTAGGTGGCCGGGTTCGATCGGGGAGTCCTTCCGATGGGGCTCTGGTCCACTAGGATGATGTTCCGGAAATTTTCCCACCCGTCGATGTTTTTGTGGTTTCCCGCCCGCTCGCGGAAATCCCTGTCCAGGTACCGCCTCATCCCCTTGTAGAGCACGTCATGGATGAGGCTGCTCTTTCCCGACCCTGAAACGCCTGTTACGGTGATGAAGAGCCCCGTGGGAAACTCCACATCGATGCCTTTCAGATTGTTGTGCCGGGCTCCTTTTACCGTCAGGCTGCCTTTGGGTCTCCTTCTCTCCTTCGGCCGGACGATGCCGTTGCATTCTCCCCGCAGGTAAGGGCCTGTCAGGAAAGGCGACCGGAACGCCTCTTCATACTCCCCGGAGAAAACGATATTTCCTCCTCCGTCACCCGCCCCCGGCCCCATCTCGATGATCGAGTCCGCGGCCATCATGGTTTCCCTGTCATGTTCAACCACCACGACGGTGTTGCCGAGGTCGCGGATTGATTCCAGGGTCCTGACGAGCTTCTCGGTATCCCTTGAATGAAGGCCGATGGTAGGTTCGTCCAGCACGTACAGGACACCGCTCAGTTTCGATCCTATCTGAGTGGCAAGCCGGATTCGCTGGCTTTCTCCCCCGCTGAGCGTGTCGGCTCTCCGAATAAGGGAGAGGTAGCCCACTCCCACGTCGGTGAGGAAATTGAGCCGTTTTCTCGTTTCGAGAAGGACCTGGTGCACGATGTGCTCCTCGCCGGATGAAAAAGAGATGTTTTCGAGGATATGACACAGTTCGTCGATGGGCATGGAAACAAAATCCCCAATGCCGTAGTTCCGGACTTTCACACTCAGCGCTTCAGGTTTGAGCCTCAGTCCCCCGCAGGTTTTGCACTCGTCGTCCACCCGGTATGTAGCCAGCTCCTCGATGACGGCTTCGGATTCAGTCTCCTTCCACCTGGCGTCAAGCCATGGGATGAGTCCTTCGTAGCGCCCCATGTAGGAACGCTCTTCTCCGCCGTCACGGAACATCAGGGGAATGCGTTCATCCGATCCCCTGAGAATAAACTCTTTTATATTCCCCGGGAGCTTGCCGTAGACTCCCGAGAGATCCCATCCCTTTTTCGCCGCGAACTTTTCCAGTTTTGTCAGCATGTAATGTTTTTTCTTCCATGGAAGAATAGCCCCTTCGGAGAGGGATCTTTCAGGATCGATGGCCAGATCTTCCGAAAAGAACTGGTGGCTTCCTATTCCGGAACAGTCCGGGCAGGCCCCGTAGGGGTTGTTGAAGGAAAAAAGCCTTGGTTCGATTTCGGGCAGTGAAATGTCGCAGGAAGGGCATGTGTAATTTTCCGTGAGCAGTTTTTCCTCTCCCGTTTCAGGAACGGCCACCACGTAACCTCCGCTGAGGGAGAGTGCATTCTCCACGGCTTCGGCAATTCTGCCCCGCCTGTCTTCCTGAATCCGAAGCCTGTCGACTATGACCTCGATGGTATGGCGCCTGTTCTTGTCGAGGGAGATTTCTTCTTCCAACCAGAGAACGGCGCCGTCGACCCTGACACGAAGAAAGCCCTTGTCCCGGGTCTGGGAAAGCAGGTTTCTGTATTCTCCTTTTTTGCCCCTCACCAGGGGAGCGAGAATTTCAACCCTCTCCTCCGGAAAACTGCGGAAGAGGATGTCCACAATTTCATCGAGAGAATAACGCATGACTTCCTTTCCGCATGAGGGACAATGGGGTTTGCCCACCCTGGCGAAAATCAGGCGGAGAAAGTCGTAAATTTCCGTGACGGTTCCGACGATGGAACGGGGGTTGTGGGACACCCCCTTCTGTTCGATGGAAATGGCCGGAGAGAGCCCCGAAATGTCGTCCACATCCGGTTTGTTCTGGATACCAAGAAACTGTCTTGCGTAAACGGAAAGAGATTCGACATACCTGCGCTGTCCCTCGGCGTAGAGAGTGTCGAAGGCGAGGGACGACTTGCCTGATCCCGAAGGGCCTGTGATGACCACAAGCTTGTTTTTCGGGATATCAACGTCGATGTTTTTTAGATTGTGTTCTCTTGCTCCTTTGATTTGAATCCATTGCAACACGGTTCAATTCCTTCCCTTCCAGAGAAGCGAGCGTGTCCCTGAGCCGGGCCGCCTTCTCGAAATCAAGCCGTTCAACGGCCTGCCACATCATCTTTTCAAGTTCTGCCGGAGAAAAACCTTCCAGGGTATCCTTTTCCTTTTTTCGGAGATATCCTGAACCTGCGTCGGCCATGAGCTCTTCGGGCAGGAGGGATATGACGTCTTTCCTGATCGAAGCCGGCGTTATCCCATGGTCTTCATTGTACTTCGTCTGCAGCGCCCTTCTCCGTGCGGTCTCGGCGGTAGCGTTCCGGATGCTGTCGGTGATGTCGTCAGCGTAGAGTATAACCTTTCCCGCTGTATTTCTCGCCGCCCTGCCCATCATCTGGATGAGGGAGCGCTCGGAACGGAGAAAGCCCTCCCTGTCGGCATCGAGAATGGCAACAAGGGAAACCTCCGGAAGGTCCATTCCCTCGCGGAGAAGGTTGATTCCCACGAGGACTGAAATGTCTCCGTTCCTGAGATCCCGGATGAGTTCCGCCCTTTCGAAGGTGTTGAGTTCAGAGTGAATGTACTTGACCTTGAACTGAAGGTCGGCAAGGTACTCCGCAAGGTCTTCCGATGATTTTTTCGTCAGGGTGGTTACCAGGGCTCTTTCTCCTCTGGAGGCAATCTCCCTGAGCCGCCCGATGAGATCGTCCACCTGGCCGCTTGCAGGAAGGATCTCCACTTCGGGGTCGAGGACGCCGGTGGGACGGATGAGCTGCTCCACCACATTGTCGGATACCCTGAACTCGTAGTCGCCGGGGGTGGCGGTGACGAAAACGGCCTGTCTCATATATTTCTCGAATTCGGCCCATTCCAGCGGTCTGTTGTCAAGGCAGGAAGGAAGGCGGAACCCGTTTTCCACCAGGGTCAGCTTCCGGGCGCGGTCACCGTTGAACATTCCCCTGACCTGGGGAAGGGTTATGTGGGATTCATCCACCACAAGAAGGAAATCGGAGGGAAAGAAATCAAGCAGTGTTCCTGGAGGTTCTCCCGGATTCCTGCCGTCCAGATACCTCGAGTAATTCTCAATTCCCGAGCAGTATCCCGTTTCCATAAGCATTTCCATGTCGTACTGGGTTCTCATCCTGATGCGCTGCGCTTCGAGAAACTTGCCCTGTTTTTCGAATGCGGAAGCCTGTTCTTCCAATTCGGAACGAATGGGCTCGATGGACCGGTCGATGGCATCCCTGTCGGTGACGTAATGCTGGGCCGGGAAAATTGAAGCGTGAGCAAGACTTTCCTTTACCTTTCCCGAAACGGGATCAAACTCATCTATTCTTTCTATTTCGTCGTCGAAAAAACATATCCGGAGAGCCGTCTCTCCGTAGGCGGGAAAAATTTCGATGATGTCTCCCCTGGCGCGGAAACTGCCATGTTCCACCACGAAGTCGTTTCTCTCGTAGTAGTTTTCCAGTAGTTTTTCCATGAAAGCCCGACGTTCCCACCGGTCCCCAACGGAGAAGGGAAAAATGACCTTTTCGTAGGTTTCCTTCCGACCGAGTCCGTAGATACAGGAGACGCTTGCAACGACGATGACATCCCGCCGTTCGATCAGCGCCTTGGTTGCTGCCAGCCGAAGCCGTTCTATCCTGTCGTTGACCGAAGCGTCTTTCTCTATGTAGGTATCTGTCGCCGGGACATAGGCTTCCGGCTGGTAATAGTCGTAGTAGCTGACGAAGTAATGAACAGCATTATGGGGGAAAAAACCCTTGAATTCACTGTAAAGCTGGGCCGCAAGAGTTTTGTTGTGGGCGAGCACCAGAACGGGCCTGCACGCATGGGCGATCACGTTGGCAACCGTGAAGGTTTTTCCGCTTCCGGTTACCCCGAGAAGAGTCTGGAAACGTCTGTTTTCCGCGATACCGGCGGAAAGCCGGCGTATGGCCTCAGGCTGGTCACCTGAAGGAGCCCAGTCCGAAACCAGGTGGAATTTCCTGTCTTCAGTTTTCATTCACGTTCCGGTCCCCCTCCCGCTGAGCCTGAAAAGAAAAAGGGAACCGGGAAAACTCCCGGCTCCTCTTTTTGCCTTTTCCTGCCGAAGCTAATCTGCAGGAGCTTCTCCAAGGATGTTCGGGCTTCGGCTTTCTTCCGCCGTCTCTTCCGGAGTTTTTCGCCCTTCTTTAACCTCTTCTGCCGGTGAAGGGGTCTTTTCTTCTTTTTCTTCCATGCCGAGCAGAAGGGTCAGTTCCTTTCCTTCAATGACTTCCTTTTCAAGAAGTACCTGGGCGACCATCGTCATCTCTTCTGCGTTTTCAGCCAGCAGATGATGGACTCTGCCATAGCAGGAATCGATGATCTTCTTCACTTCCTGGTCTATGGCATAGGCCACTTCGTCGCTGTAGTTCCGGTCCTCTCCGATGTCCCTGCCGAGGAACACCTCCTGGTGCTTGTGACCGAGCTTGACGAGCCCGAGTTTCTCACTCATTCCGAATTCGGTGACCATTTGCCTGGCAATCTGCGTGGCCCGTTCCAGGTCGTTGCTCGCGCCTGTGGTGACGTCCCCGAACTGAAGCTCTTCTGCCACTCTTCCCCCGAGAAGAACGCAGATCTTGTCAAGGAGGCCGGAGCGGGACATGAGGAAACGATCCTCCTCCGGAAGCTGAAGAGTGTACCCGAGAGCCATGTTACCTCTCGGAATGATGGAAATCTTGTGCACCGGGTCGCAGGACGGTATCAGTTTTGCTACAAGGGCGTGCCCGGTTTCGTGGTACGCGATGATCTTCTTTTCTTTGTCGCTCACGAGGCGGCTCTTGCGCTCGGGACCGGCGATGACCCTGTCGATTCCTTCCTCGAAGTTCTTCATGGTGATTTCTTTGTCTCCGTTCCTTGCCGAGAGCAGAGCTGCCTCGTTCACGAGGTTCGCAAGGTCGGCGCCCACAAAACCGGGTGTCCTGCGTGCGAGGACTTCAAGGTCCACATCGGAAGCGAGCTTCTTTTCCCGGACATGAACCTCGAGAATAGCTTCCCGTCCCTTGACGTCCGGACGGTCGACGACGATGTGGCGGTCGAACCTTCCCGGACGGAGAAGGGCCGGGTCGAGGATGTCGGGCCTGTTCGTGGCCGCGATGAGAATAATGCCCGTGGATTCGTCAAACCCGTCAAGCTCGACGAGAAGCTGGTTCAGCGTCTGCTCCCGTTCGTCGTGGCCTCCGCCGAGACCGGCGCCGCGCTGCCTTCCAACGGCATCCATCTCATCGATGAAAATAATGCACGGCTGGTATTTCCGGGCCTGTTCAAAGAGATCCCGAACCCTTGCTGCACCCACACCAACGAACATCTCGACGAAGTCCGAACCGCTGACGCTGAAGAAGGGGACATCGGCCTCCCCCGCCGCTGCCCGGGCAAGAAGGGTTTTTCCCGTTCCCGGGGGTCCAAGGAGAAGGATGCCCCTGGGAACCTTTGCCCCGAGGGCTGTGAACCTGCTGGGATCCTTGAGGTAGTACACGACCTCGGAGAGTTCTTCCTTTGATTCCTCGCATCCGGCGACATCGTTGAAGGTCACCTTCGGTCGGTTGTCGAGAAAGAGCTTGGCCTTGCTTTTCGCAAAGTTCATCACCTTGCCGCCGCCGCCCTGCATGTTGTAGAGGAAGAAGATCCAGACACCAATGAGCAGCAGCGTCGGGAACAGGGAAGAAAGCATGTTAGCCCACCATGGAGTCTTCTGCGGAGGTTCCACCTCCACGTTTACTCCTTTCTGGGCGACTTCCTTGGCCAGATCCCCTATGCCGACTACATAGCTAACGAATTCCCTGCCGTCGGTGAACTTTCCCTTGATGGAATTTTCCCGGACGGTGACGGACGTGATTCTCCCTGAGGAGACTTCCGAAAGGAATGTGCTGTACCCGATCTCCTGGATTTGCTGGGGACCCTGGGTGGGAGAAAGAAAAACGTTCACGAGGCTCACAACGAGCACTATAAGAATAAGATACAACCCGAGATTTTTTACCAATCGGCCCAAATTATCGCCGCCTCCTGACTAAGGTAGAAATTTTTTTAAACTTCTGTTCTCGATTCCCCTGTAACCTCAACAACGTGAACGGAGGGGAGATTCCTCCATTTGCCCGCGTAATCAAGACCGTAGCCTACAACAAACTCGTCGGGAATGGAAAATCCCCTGTAGGCCACATCCACATGAACCTTCCGCCGCTCCTCCTTGTCGAGGAGGGCGCACACCCTGACGCTTCCTGGCTGTCTTTCATGCATCAGCTTGACAAGATATGACAGAGTCAGTCCTGTGTCAACTATATCCTCGACGATGAGGACATTTTTGTCTTTAATGCTGCTGTCCAGGTCTTTGACGATCCTGACGATTCCGCTGGTCTTCGTGGAGTCACCGTAGGAGGAAACAGCCATAAAATCGAGGGAAACGTTCACCGTAGGCGGGATGTTCCGCACCAGGTCGGCCATGAATACGACCGCTCCCTTCAGAATGCCGACGACAACGAGCTCCTTCCCCTCGTAGTCCCTGGCGATCTGTTTTCCCAGATCGACGACTCTTTTTTCAATTTCCTCTTTCGGAATCAGGATGTCTGAAACCCTATAATCCATATTCTTTCCCCTTTTCAGCAGTGATATGAAGAACCCTTGACTGAATGCGGACAACCTCTTCCCCGGAGGGTATTACGCCGGCAGGTGAACGCCTTCCCCAGAAAGGAACCCACTCGAAGGAGCCGGAGCGCAGTACCGGAAAAATGTGCCGTCCCCACGGAAGTGCCCAGGTATCCCGGTGATTCTGCATTTCGGAAAGGGAGAAAAGCTGAATTTCGCCGGTACAGGGGAGAACAGCCTGCATCCAGCCGGCGGAAACTTCCGCCGGCTTTTCCCTCTTCCAGGAAAACTGCCAGTTATTCCATTCAAAAGTACCTTGGATGCCTTCAAGAGGCACGGTAATTCCTGAAGGATCCAATCCGTTAAGTATAACAGGGTCAACCCAGGTAACAAAGGGGAAACTGCTGAAAACGTACATACTGCTCTGCCATTGAAAACACCAGGGATCATCCTTATTCAGGAGCTCCGCGAGTTTTTCCGTTCTTTCCCTTGCGAGAGCTTTCAGTCCAAGCGCCCTCCCGGCACCGCGTAGAAAAACCGCTGTTGTTTCAGCGTCGAGACGTCTCAGGAACGGGAGCGGGCAGGCATAGGAACAAAAGGGCAGGGATACGGATGCGAGATTGAGCAGGGATTCCTGCATCTTTTCTTCCTGTCCGCGGAAGAAAGCCAGGTCACCTGCCGCTCCCAGGATATGTTTCCTGGCTGAACTGTTTATTTCCCGTTCAACAAGAGGAATGAGCATGTTTCTGATTCTGTTCCTCAGGTAGGCCGTATCCTCGTTGGTGGAGTCCTCCCTCCACGGTATGCCGTACAGGCGGAGAAGCTCCCGGAGGAATTCCCTGGAATATTTGAGGAGAGGACGGAAAACGGGTCCCCGTTTCTCGGGAATTCCGGAGAGTCCCCGAACGCCTGTACCGCGGAACAGGTTGTGCAGAAATGTTTCCGCCGAGTCATCGCTCGTATGGGCCACTCCAATGCCCCAGGCGCCCTCCTCCTTTGCGGTCTCTTCCAGGAAACGGTACCTGATTCTTCGTGCGCCGTCTTCGAGGGATTCGCCTTTTTGAAGAAGGGAGGGAACAGGAAGGGATTCACAGATGCACCTGACCCCGAACCGGGCTGACAGAGAAGCGACAAATGATGCGTCACCCTTTCCTTCCTCTCCGCGAATACCGTGGTCGAGATGGGCAACGACCAGGTTTTTGTTCCGGAACAAGGAGAAAAGCCAGAGCATCGCCACGGAGTCGCTTCCGCCCGAGACGGCCAGCAGAAGAGGGGTGTCCGTATGCATCCAGCCCTGTGCGTTGCCGGTGCGGACAAATTCTTTTTCCAGGCGGGCAAGAGAATATTTGAATGGAATGTCGGGACGGGGGGCTATCTCCATCTTTCCCATGACACCTCCCGAAAAGAAAAAAAGCGGAGAAAAATCTCCGCCTTCATGTTTTTCTCAATTGGTGGCGGTGACTGGAATCGAACCAGTGACACTGCGGGTATGAACCGCATGCTCTAGCCATCTGAGCTACACCGCCGAAATTGGTTGCGGGGGCAGGATTTGAACCTGCGACCTTCGGGTTATGAGCCCGACGAGCTTCCTGGCTGCTCCACCCCGCGATCATTTTCTTTCCTGGTGCCGGACGCGGGACTCGAACCCGCACGGACCTTCGTCCACAGGATTTTAAGTCCCGTGCGTCTACCCATTCCGCCAGCCCGGCCAGCACTAGGGCATTATAGTGCACCCCCCCTTGTTTCGTCAAGCAGATAAGGGGTGTTTTTTTTGCGGATCCCCTTTTTCTTCCAAGCATGAATTTTTTATCCCATTGAACTCGGTGCGTGGTATTTACGGAACAAAACGCTTGAACGCCCTTCTCTCCTGAGGGGAGGGACCGTCATCTTGCCGTAGTCATCGTAGACCTGCCGGATAAATACGTTCGCCGTCGTTTTCAGGTCGATCACTGCCGGAATAGCGTCTTTTTCACTTTCTTCTCCTGTCACAAGCAGGACTCTCGGGCGAACCAGATCCCGTTCCTTTGACTCGAGTACGACTCCCCTGCGACCGTCCGACAGTTCCACCACCGCCCCCGGAGGAAAAAGGCCCACAGACGCGAGGAGAGCCCGAACGATAAATTTGTCAAACCGGCCGTTTGCAGTGGCCAGAAGTGAAGATACGGCCTGGTCGCTTCTTTTTTTTCCCCTGGAATCACACGTAGAGACAAGGTTTTCAAAAAAGTTCGCTACCGCCACGATTCTAGCCCCAACGGGAATGGCTTCTCCCACGAGCCCGTCAGGGTATCCCGAACCGTCCCAGGATTCGTGATGGGAACGGACTGCCGAGAGTACATCCTGTGCCGTGACCCCGGCATCCCTCAGAAGAGCTTCTCCGAGAAGGGAGTGAGTATGTATTGCCTGCCTGTCAGGTACGGAGGTTTTCCTGCCCTGCCCATCGGAAAAGGGCAGAAGGAACGATTTGCCGATGTCGTGCAGAAGTCCTGCAACCGTGACGGACTCGGTAAATCCGGGCCACAGCGGGAAAATCCTCCCGGCGATGTGGCCTGCGAGCAGAGAAACATTGATTCCGTGCAGGAAGGGGGTCTGTTTTCGTTCCGCATCTTCCCCGAGCGAAAGGGTGATCTGGGGAGTTTTTTTCACCTGCCGGCACAGAGTGTTCCCGAGAGTTATCAGTGTGCGGATCCCCTTTTCACGGACTGCCCTGTTTCGGATGTGGGAGTACACCACTTCCATCTGGTGAGCCGCAACCTGGGCCGCAAGAGGATTCAGAAGTGAGACGGGAGGCTGGACCCGACGAAGAACGTTTCGAAATTCCTCAATGGTGAAAAAAACGGCTTTTTTAACCGGAATTTTCGTAATTCCATGGTTCCGAAGCAGGTTCAGTGCTCCGGGGTGGGTTTTTCTGAGCGACTGAAGATGGAGGCCGGCTGGGAGGAGCAGCACCGACGAAGGGGAAACCACGTCTGCCGCAATGGTACCTTCTTCATCGAACAGCAGGTCGACCGGTATAAATTTGACGGAATTCACTTCCTATACCTCCGAAAAAATAATAATTACCCGCCCGCTCTCCCTCTCTTCCGGGATTAGGAGGGCGGCAGCCCAGTCTCAGCCTTTCTGCTGCCTTCCTGCTAGATTGACATTGACGCACCACCATGCTAGGAGCCTGTCGGACTGGCCTTCAAAACTCCGTCTCATGAGCTCCATCTGCTCCGGAGTTCATAACTTCCAGGATACGAAAGCGTCATTTTAA
>NZ_SORI01000037.1 GCF_004366815.1 Aminivibrio pyruvatiphilus
CACTTCAGCAAGCTTCCATGTCATACCGTTCAACTTGCATGTGTTAAGCACGCCGCCAGCGTTCGTCCTGAGCCAGGATCAAACTCTCAAATAATGAGCTCAAGATTCGCTCTTTTACCTCTTTCCTTCTCCTATAAAACTGTCAAGGTTCGGTTGCGTTCGTTCCCGCCTGCCTTCGGGCTTTTCCGGGCCGGTCCGGCGGCGCCGTTTCAACGACGCGAGGGGTATAATACCATTTTTCGGAGAGAAGTCAACTCGTTTTGCACAGCACCCGTAAAAAAGAAAATTGAAGCGCGGATTGTTGCATTCACTGCATTATAGCCCTACACCAGGCCAACGGGAGGCAGAAAAAAACAGATGTCAATCGAATTTCTGAATAGACAGACATGCATTTGAGCCCCTTTTTCAGGAAATCCGCACAAAAAAAAAGGACTGCACTTGAGAGCGCAGCCCCTCCGTTTCTTGATTAATAAGCTTTCGCGAAAATTACCTTCCGGGCTCCCGGTTTTCCCGTGAAGAAGCACGTCCCCTCCCCGGGGCTGTCTATGGGCATGCACCTCGCCGTGGCTCCGGTTTCTTCTTTTATCTTCTTTTCATCGTCCTTTGAACCGGCAAACCATGTTTCCACGAACCCGCCCTTCTCTTCCAGCACTTTCTTCATTTCATCATATGTGGTGACCACAGCGGTGTTTTTCCTGCGGAAGGCGAGCGCCCTGTTGAAGAGGCCGGACTGGATGTCCTCAAGGAGAGCGGGCACCCTGGAGGCCAGGTTCTCAAGGGGGATGTCCATCTTTTCGCCGGAGTCCCTTCGGACTACCCTGGCCGTCCCGGCTGCAAGATCCTTCTCTCCAAGTTCCACCCGGAGGGGCACTCCTCTCTGGAGGTGCTGGAAGAACCGGTCTCCCGGCCTGAGATAGAACTGTTTGTCCACCATAGTACAGCGGCCTCCAAGACTCCTGTCAAGTTCCGAGGAAAGCTCCATCGCCCTTGGAAGGAGAGTGGAGGCGATCTTTTCCTCATTGGTGCTTATGGGGAGGATGGCCGCCTTCACGGGAGCAACCCTGGGAGGAAGGACCAGGCCGTCGTCGTCGGAGTGGGTCATGATGATCGCGCCGATGAGACGGGTGGAAACCCCCCAGCTCGTGGTCCATGCATACTCGATATCACCGTTCTGATTCTGGAACTTGATGTCGAACGCCCTGGCGAAATTCTGGCCAAGGAAATGGCTTGTCCCGGCCTGAAGGGCTTTTCCGTCGCTCATCATGGTTTCACAGGCATAGGTGTTGTCGGCCCCCGGGAAGCGCTCCCCCTCGGTCTTTTCTCCTTCCACCACAGGGAGGGCGAGAATGTCCCTCATTATCCTTGCGTAGACCCCGAGCATCTTCAGGGTTTCCTCCATGGCCTCCTCCCTTGTGCTGTGGGCTGTATGCCCTTCCTGCCAGAGAAATTCGGAGGTTCTGAGGAACAGCCTGGGACGCTTCTCCCATCGCATGACGTTTGCCCACTGGTTTATGAGAATGGGAAGGTCCCTCCAGGACTGTATCCATTTGCTGTACATGTGTCCGATGACCGTCTCCGACGTGGGGCGGACTACCAGTGGCTCCTCGAGTTTCTCTCCTCCTGCGTGGGTGACCACGGCGCACTCGGGGGCAAATCCCTCCACGTGCTCCGCTTCCTTTTCGAGGAAGGAGTTGGGAATGAGGAGGGGGAAATAGGCGTTCACATGGCCGGTCTCTTTAAAAGCCTCGTCGAAATGATGCTGAATGGACTCCCACAGGGAATATCCCGTAGGGCGGATGACCATGCAGCCCCGCACAGGGGCGTAGTCGGCGAGTTCCGCCGCCTTGATAATGTCGAGATACCACTGGGAGTAGTCATCAGCTCTTGGTGTTATGTTCCGTGCCATTTAGGTTCCTCCTGTATATGTTCCGTCAGTTTCGCACGGCTCGTTATGAAAGCCGGCGGTAAACTATTCTAGTCCCTGAAGGCCTTTCCGCGCAACCCGGGGTACTTACGGCAGGGGATAATGCCCCCAGACAGGGCTTCCGATGAAGAAACCGACCTTGAAGTCCTTTTCGTCGTTGTAGAGAAACATGAGCTTGCCGTCGAAAAGGAAGCCGGGGACAGAGAAGGAGATACCCGCTTCCCATAC
The DNA here is from genome assembly GCF_004366815.1 of Aminivibrio pyruvatiphilus. Taxonomy (NCBI): domain Bacteria; kingdom Thermotogati; phylum Synergistota; class Synergistia; order Synergistales; family Aminobacteriaceae; genus Aminivibrio; species Aminivibrio pyruvatiphilus. The sequence continues at coordinate 2,153 of NZ_SORI01000037.1, forward strand.
GTCCCGGTACCGGTTGCCGGTATCGTCGTAGACAAAACCCATTCCGCCGAAAATTTCGGTGTTGAGGGCACCCCACCAGCTCCTCATGAGAATCCGCCTGAAGGCAGCGTTCCACCAGAACATCCGCTCTCCCTGGATGGGGTTTCCGGAATAGCTGTAGAGTTCTTCAGCGGCTCCGAGGTAGACTGCCCTGTTCCCTCCGGCAGCGGTTTCGTCACCCTCGGCAAAACCGGCCCTGAGATAGAAGCGCCAGTTGTCGGAAAGGCGGGCAGCCTGGAAGTAGGTTACCCGGTAGAGCACCTCTTCCATGTCAGGCCACCAGGCCTGGAGGTGGAAGAGAGACCCGGATGTGGGGTCGGTGGGATCATTGAGAGTATTCGATGTCAGGAACAGGGTGGGCCCCGAGGCGTCGTAATCAATCCCGCCTGTGTGAACCCGTTCGAAGGCGTAGCCGAGGCCGGCCTGGAAGGAGCCGGTGGAGAATCTCCGCGTGAGCCCGGCGGCATACCTGTCCCAGGACCTGGTTCCCTTGTTGGTCTCCAGTTCCCAGTTCTGGGCGGAGATGGTGACCTCCCAGCTTTTATTCTTCTCGGGGGTGGTCAGGTAGCTGGCGTCGACGCCCCATTGCTCTCCGACCTTGGCGTTAAACCGGAGAGAGTCGCCGTCGGAAAAAAGATCCCTTCGGACGCCGTGAATGTACAACCAGCGGTGAGGGTGAAGGTTTGTGGTGTAGCCGCCGAAGTTGATCTCCAGCTCGGGGTTGCGCTGCACGACAAATATGACGTCCAGATTCTCCCCGGCCTCCTCAAACCTGTAGTCCACGGCAAGAACGTCTTCCTGGCCGGCAATTTCCCTGCTCGCCCTCACCATGTTGATGTTGCTGAGGGGCTTTCCGATCCAGGATCTGTAGCGTTTCTGTATTCTCTGCTCCAGGTCGGGGGTCGCTCCTTCAACCCTTATGGAAGCGACGCTGGCGGCGATACAGAGAGCTTCCCTCTGGGCCACGGGGGGCGCGTTGTCGGCAAGATTCCTGATGGCGGCCATGCGGTCCATGGTGGCCTGCCGGCCTCCCTCGATGATGCGGGAGGCATGGGTAAGGTCGAAGATTGGGACGCCGGCCACAGGGGGCGAGATAACCAGGTCGGCCTTCATGATCTCGTTTTCCACGTTCCTGCGGGTAAAAATGGTGAGGGACTGGTCGATGACGTCCACGAGGGAGCGGATGTCCTTCCTGTTCTTGAGGGTTCCGGAGACGTCCACGGCTATAACCGGGTAGCCCGGAAAAAGTTCTTTTGCTGTTTCCACGGGAAGATTGGAGACGAGGCCTCCGTCCACCAGGAGTTTTCCGCCCAGGGGCCAGGGATCAAAGAGGGCCGGGATGGCCATGGAAGCCCGCATGGCGGAGGCGAGGCTGCCTGTCCTGAGCACGACTTTTTCTCCGGTTTCGAGGTCTGTGGCCACCGCCGCGAAGGGAATGGAAAGTTCATCGAACCGGACAATCTGGCTTCGCGACGCAAGCTGGGCGAACCGTTCAAGGAGCTTGACCCCTGACATTCCCCCAAGAGGGCCGACCACGTCGCCGGAAGAATTGATCGCCACCCAGGGCACTTTGCTCCTCGGGGTGACGCTGTCCTGGCTCAGCGGAACGAAAATGGGATTGGTCTTTTCGGAAAGCAGGTTCGTGAGGTCAAGGCTGGCAATGACTTCGCGCAGTTCCGCCGAGCTATAGCCGCTGGCCGCCAGACCGCCGATGATGGATCCCATGCTTGTGCCGACGATGCCCGCAATGGGTATGCCTTCTTCCTCCAGAATCTCGAGAACGCCGATATGGGCCAGGCCTCTTGTCCCTCCGCCGGAAAGGGCGAGGACAACGCCTCCCCTCGCATGGGCAGCCCCTGCGGTAAAGATAAGGAATAGGCTGAGAATCAATGTTGCAGCTCGTTTTGCGGTCATGGCAATCCCTCCCGGGGATGTACAGAAAAAGGTGTACACTCCTGCTAAGGATATCCTAACAGAATTCGTTTCTCTTCACCACTTTTTCCCCTTTCTTTTTATTATCCCCCGGAAGAGGAAAAATTTGAACGGAAGGAAGGAAGGAAGGAAGGAAGGAAGGAAGGAGGAAAGACCACCGGAGGTATGGCAAAGGAAAGAGAAATAGAGTATGCTGTATCTGAAAATTACAGCCTCTTGTTTCACAAAGGAGGGATGAGAAGAAGACATTATTTTCCGATAATCGTTTTTTCAATCCATTTCTTGAAGGAGGCGGTAGTGGTGTCAGGCAAGAAAGTTCCTCTGATTTGGCAGATAGGAATCGGATTCGTCCTCGGTATTGCAGCCGGGATTCTCTTCGGCGACAAAGTGAAGTACGTTGAGCCCATCGGGCAGGTGTTTCTTGCACTTCTGAAGATGCTCATCGTTCCCCTTGTGTTTTCCAGCCTTGTGGTCGGGGCCGCATCCATCGGCGATCCCCGTGACCTGGGAAGAATCGGCATCAAGACCATTGTCCTCTATCTTGTGACCACTGCGGTGGCCATAGTTATCGGCCTTGTTCTCGGAAACCTGATCCAGCCCGGCGTGGGACTCACCCTTTCCCAGGGCGCCACAGCCTTTAAGGCCCCTGAAGCGCCGAACATCATGAAAGTCATCCTGGATCTTTTCCCCTCCAACCCCATCAAGGCCGCCGCTGACGGCGTTATGCTCCAGATCATCGTCTTCGCCCTCTTCCTCGGGATTTCCGCCGTGCTCGCGGGAGAAAAGGGCAAGCCGGTCATCTCTTTCTTCGACTCACTGGCGGAGGCCATGTACAAGCTGACCGGCATTGTCATGAAGACAGCCCCCTACGGCGTGTTTGCCCTCATCGCGGTAACCGTGTCCAAGTACGGCCTTTCCGTGCTCGCCCCCTTCGCGAAAGTCATCGGGGCAGTCTACCTCGGATGTGCTCTCCACGCATTGCTGGTCTATTCCGGCCTGATCATGGTGTTTGCGAAGAAATCTCCCATGTGGTTCTTCAAGGGCGTCCGTGAACCGGCCCTTACTGCCTTCGTTACCCGATCAAGTTCGGCGACCCTCCCCATCACCATGAGGACTGCCCAGGAAAACCTCGGCGTCTCCGAAAAAGTGTCCTCCTTCGTCCTTCCACTCGGCGCCACAATCAACATGGACGGAACAGCACTCTACCAGGGCATCTGTGCCCTGTTCGTCGCCCAGGCCTATGGTCTGCCCCTGACCATGGGAGCCCAGATGAGCATCGTGCTCACGGCAACTCTCGCTTCAATAGGTACGGCGGGAGTTCCGGGAGCGGGGCTCATCATGCTGACCCTCGTGCTTACGGCCGTCGGGCTGCCCCTTGAGGGTGCCGCCCTTGTGGCGGGAATCGACGCAGTCCTCGACATGGCCAGGACGTGCATCAACGTTGTGGGCGACTCGTGCGTCACCGCAGTCGTAGCCTCCACCGAAGGAGAAAAGCTGTAATTTCAGAAAATCTTACGCGGAAGGGAAACGAAAACGGGCGCCCGGAAATTCCGGGCGCCCGTTTTCGTTTGTCACAAGACTACACGTGGAAGGAGAGAACAAGGAAAAGGGTTCCTCCGGCCGGAAGACGGAAGGGAAGCGTGAAACTCCTCACTCCAGGAGACTGGCTCGGGATAGTTTTTATGCCCGCACCGGAAATCAGCTGGGGAGGGGTAACCTCCGTTCCTTCCAGGGCAGCCTGCACGAGGGCTCTGCCGCTGACCATGTTCGCCAGTTCCCCGATAACGCTCATGGAGACCGCGTCATCGGTGTCGGGGGTGATCATTCCTCCCGACATGGCCGATACGGTCGCGTTGAAGCCGTCCCTGTCGAGCATTATGACCGCCGTTCCCTGAACTCCACCGCCGACGACGCCAACAAGGGCCGCGACGCAGCTTCCGCTCACATTGACACCCTGGGCTATTTCAGACTTCACGAGAGAGACTTCGACTCCCATCTCTTTGCTGACAGTCATCAGAGAAGACCCGAATGTGTTTACCAGTACCGCCAGCTTCTCCGTTCCCATTCTCATTCACCCTTCCTGTTCATCGAGCGCTCTGCGATTCGATAAATTTCAGGACGATCGCCAGGGCGGCGAAATCGTCCACGTCCCTCGGAGGAACACGCATGCCCTCGGGAAGCAGTTTCCTGATACCCCGGGGAGGATGGTGTTTCCAGTACAGCTTCCTCGCCAGCAGCGTGGTTCCTTTCTCAGGTACTAACTTTACTCCAATAGACACGGATTTTGCAAGCGATAGAAGCAATTCTTTTCCCGTGCCGTTTCCAACAAGGCATTCGTGAACGGAAAACCATTCCGGAAAAGATCCTGTTTTTTCCAGAGCAAAAGAGGCAATCTCCCGGCCTTTTCCCGAGACCACCGCCCGGAAAAATTCCGCGGCCCGGTCAGCGGAAAAGATCCCGGAGGCGACCAGTTTCCCCTCTTCGGAGGCGAAAACCCATCCGCACTTGTCCCTTCCCGGGTCGATGGCAAGGATCACCGGATTTCGCTCTCCGTGGAGGCCCACCGGGGGTAGAGCCACATCCACTGCTCCGGGTACTCCCTGATGAACCGGCTGATGGCGTCGTTACAGAGGGTCACTGCAGATTCCATGCTTTCGTCCTCGTCGGGGTATCCTTTCTCCCACGGGGAGGGAAGAATATGAAAGTCGTGCACCATGGACGTGCCCCTGCGGACCATAAATGCAGGCAAAATCGTACTCCCCAGCTTTCTGGCGATTTTCGCCGGGCCGTAGGGAGTACTTGCGGGAAGCCCCAGGAAAGGAACCACCACTCCCTTGTCCCTGACGTCCTGGTCCATGAGGATGGCCAGAGCTTCTCCTCTCTGAAGACACCGTATGGCGGCCTTGAGATCGAAGCCTTTGCCGACGGAGGTAACACCGCATTCGGCTCTCTTCTGTATGATGAGGTTCGTAATCCTTTCATCACGCTGGTCTGTGCCGATGGCGTTCATGGGGTATCCCCTTTCAGCGACGGCGGCCGCTCCGATCTCCCAGTTTCCCAGATGAGCGGAGAGAAAGAGGACCCCTTTTCCCCTTGCCAGGGCCTCACGGAGGTGCTCTTCACCGTGAAACTCCACCAGGTCCCGGAGGTCGCCCCTGACCTTGTCCATGGAGAGGAATTCAGCTACTGACCGTCCAAGGTTCATATAGGACCCGCGTACGATTCTCCTGGCCTCCGTCACCCCGACCTGCAGCGCTCTTACGCAGCGTCGTTCCGCTTCGTCCACTTTTTTTTTGCTCGCCGCCCAGAGGAGGACGCCGAGACCGGCGCCAAGTGAGATCGACCACGAATAGGGCAGTCCCCTGATCACGTTCCGGATCCCGCCGGCGATTTTCCACGAAGTGTCCTTATTCATGGCAAACACCGTATCTTTTGAATTTTCTCCGCACTGAAAAGACTCCTTTACGATATACTTGTCCGGAAGACCAGAATACCATGGGAGGGATGATCATGCTCACACGGATTCTTTTTCTCGCCGATGTTTCCCCCTTCTCCGAGCGGGCGCTGGCCTGGGCGTCGGAGAAGCTGAAGGGACAGCAGACGGATTTTCTTCTGCTTCACGTGGTCGATCCTGCCGCAGGGATGGAGGCTCCCCATGTGGTCCGGGAAGCGGAGGGATACCTCGAAGAAATGGCCTCCCGGGTACTCCCCCCGGAATCCTACTATAAAACCCTCGTCCTGTCCGGCGACATCCTGGAGACTCTGCCGGAAACTGTCCGCTCCGAAGGGTGCACCTTTGCCCTTCTTGCACTGCCCGAAGGGGTGGACGGGCTCCCCCTGATACGGTCCATTCCCGTCCCCCAGCTTGTTCTTCGGGAATCGGAAGGCCTGTTCCCCGATACCGGGGTTTTCGGGAAGCTTGCCCTGGCTCTGGATCTGGAGCCCAACAGGACCAGCCTGATGCTGGACAGCCTCAGGGCCATGCTTTCAGCCACGGGAGCGTCTCCTGAGATCGTCCTCGTCCACGGAGTGTCCCCCCTGTCGGCTGAAGAAGCTCCTGCTATGCTGAACGCCGCGGAAGAAGCCCTGGAGGAAATCCGGGATGAAATTGCCTCGTGGGGACTTGAGGTCTCAACAAGCCTTCTTGCAGGAGATCCCGCCACCGATCTTCCGGGCCGTATCGAGGAGATTGCACCTTCCTCTCTCGCCGTCGGGCTTCCTGCAGCCGGCGAGCTCGGGCGGCTCGTCCTCGGATCGGTCGCGGAAGGACTGCTCGAGAGTACCCGGTGCCCCCTGGTGGTCTTTCCTCTCTAGGGAAGCTCCGACAGAAGGAGATCCGTCCTGCGGTGCAGGAGCATCTCCACGAAACCGGGATTTGCCATGGGAGGCTCAGAAAAGGCAAAAAATCGTACCCCGTCCTTCACGACCTCGCCTGATGCACATGAGGCGAGACTGTCGTTAATGTTCTTTGAGCCGGGAAGGCTTGAACGTATGGGGATAACCTTTACGCTCCCTCCGCTTTCCGGGGGAAAGGGAAAGTCTTTTCCGTTCCGTCGGAGAGCCTTCCCGGAAAAGGACGAGAGGTTCTCGGCGGGGAAAGCGGCCGCCCAGAATCCTTTTTCCCGGGCATCCACAATGACGAGGCAGTCGCCCCTGTCACCGCCGTGCCGCTCGTAGACACCCCAGGGCACCCGCAGAAGCTTCGGCTCCCCGGTGAGTTCAAGTGCGGCGTTCCATTCCACGGCCAAGGGAAAAAGTCGAAGCCTGTCCTTTGCCCTGAACAGGCTTTCGGCAAACTTGGGATCGGTGTGAAAATCCGGCAGAAAACACGACGGGCGGGAAGACTGCACCAGGAAAAGGACTGCCGCTCCGTATCCTTCTCCTGCCAGTTTCCCGAGTTCCTCCACGTGCCTCCGGCCGCGGTCTGAAGGCGCGTCGGGAAACATGGCCAGTTCATGGCCGAAAAGAGTACAGGATTTCACCTCCAGAAGGAGAAGCCGCCCTTCTTTTTCCAGCAGAAAGTCGAAACGTGAACGGCCGAAAGAGGCCTCCCTTTTTCTCACCGCCCAGCCTTCCAGCCCGGGCACCCTGCCGGTTCTGATGAGCCATTCGGCAGCGTCATTGGTGATGTGGGTATGGAGCAGGACGACAGTTTCTCCCCTTCGGGCGGCAATGGCCGTGAATGCGGTCTTACGTGTCTCGTTCCCCCCGTCTTCGGAAAGGATAAGCTCGGTCCCCGGGAGAAGGATTTCCCACAGCCTTCCCGGATTGGGAAGAAATGCTCTCACCGGGCGGCCTTCAAGTTCGCAGCGGACGAGAAAGCGGTTGGGCCTGTCGATGAACCGGGCGCGGCGGAGCTTTTCCGGGTTCGCTGCACGAAACCCTGAAACGTTCTTTTCGATTTTCTTCATCCCCTTTTCTTTTCCCGGCCAACTGTACCAAAAAAAAGATCCGCGGGAAAGAAGGCTCTCCTCCCCGCGGACGTTCTCTGACACTCCAGCTTCCGAATTATTTAAAGGGAAGCGAGGGCTTTTTCGATTCTGTCCATACTCTTTTCCAGGTTCTCCATGGAAACGGCGTAGGAAAGTCTCACATACCCCTCGCCGTGGCTTCCGAAAGCCGTTCCGGGCACGACCGCGACATGGGCTTCCCGGATGAGATGTTTCGTGAATTCTTCTGCATTCATACCCGTTTCCCTAATGTTCACGAAGACATAGAAAGCGCCCCCGGGAACACGGCAGGAGACTTTATTCATTCCGCCGATTCTCCGGCAGACGTAGTCTCTGCGCTTCCGGAATTCTTCCACCATATCGGCCACCGGCTCCTGGGGCCCTTCGAGGGCTGCGACCGCTCCCCACTGGGCCTGTACTGAAGTATGGGTTACCACATACATGTGCATTCTGTTCATCACAGAGATAAGTTCGGCGGGAGCGGCGATGTAGCCGATACGCCAGCCGGTCATGGCATAGGCCTTGGCGAAGCCGTTGAGCACGATGGTCCTCTCTCTCATTCCGGGGAATGCGGCAATGCTGTAATGCTTCTTTCCATCGTATATGATTTTTTCGTAAATCTCGTCGGAGATCACAAGGAGGTTGTGCTTTACGGCGAATTCCGCGACCTTTGCGAGGGTCTCCTTCTCCTGGACCGCTCCCACCGGGTTGGACGGATCGAGTACAACCATCATCTTCGTCTTCGGGGTAACCAGCTTTTCAAGGTCTTCCACGTCGATCTGGAAATCATTTTCTTCCCGGAGAGGGTATCCCTTCGGAACAGCTCCGTTCATCGTGGGAACATGGAAGTAGCTCACCCAGGAAGGATCCGGAACAAGCACCTCATCTCCGGGGTCCAGAAAACTGCTCAGGGAGACGTAAACACCTTCCGAAACGCCCACGGTGCAGATGATTTCCTCGGGGTCGTAATCGAGACCGTCATCCACCTTCAGTTTCCGGCATACAGCTTCACGGAGCTGGATGATTCCCTTGTTGGATGTGTAATGAGTAGCCCCGTTCCGGGTGGCGGCGGCCATTGCCTCCGTTATGTGGGACGGGGTGTCGAAATCGGGCTCCCCGATGCCGAGGGTGATGATATCCACTCCCTCAGCCTTGAGCTTGTCCACCTCGGCGAATATTTTGCGGATGGGGGAAAAGGGCACTGCTTCCATTTTTTTGGACTGGGCAAACATCCGGAAATCCTCCTTGACTGGACCTGAGAGATGGGCTTCCTGCCGGAAGAACCGCTTCAAAAAATAATGTGAGGAATGACGGAAACGGTAACGCCGGGCAGGAAAGCCACTAAAAATCTATCATGCAGACTGCCTTATGTCAATTATATTATCAGAAATGAATGGCCTTGTTTCATTTACGGAGAAAGAAAATGGACGAGGTAATGGAAAATTCCGCCTGAAATGGTAAAATACTGAGTCGTGGCATTCCGGGAGAGGAGTTGGATTCTTTGGCAAGTCGAATTTTTCATTCTTTAGGCGATCAGGTTTTCGAAACGATCAAGGAACTTATCATCAACAATACGTACCGTCCGGGCATCGTTCTCCAGATTGACAAGCTCGCGGGAGAGTTCGGCGTCAGCACCACTCCCGTTAGGGAGGCTCTCCTCAGGCTTGAGGGAATCGGTCTCGTGGACATTGAAAGAAACAAAGGGGCCGTGGTGACCCAGGTCAGCGAAAAACGGTCACGGTACGTATGGGAATTCCGCCGGATTCTCGAGGCAAAAGTGGCCCGCGATGCCGCCGTCGGATGTACCGACGAGGAAATAAACGCGATGGAGGCCAAGCTGAACAAGGTCCTCGAACACCCTGACGACTTCTCCGTGTACCAGGATTCCGACGTCGCCCTTCACGCCCTTCTGTCGAGCCATACCGAAAATCCGCTGATCCTGGAATCTCTGGCCAATCTCAGTGTTCATGCCAGAAGAATCCGGTACTTCGCGGAAAACGGCCCCTTCCGCGAGGAAGTCATCGAACAGGTGACCAGGGAGCATAACGAAATCATCGCCGCCCTCAGGGAACACAATCCCGATAAAGTGGAGGCCATCGTAACACGCCACCTCATCAACGCGGAGGAACGGACAAAAAAAGCCCTCTCCGAAATTTCCGGAGGGGCAGGCAGAACCGACGGGAAATAGTTTTTCTTATTTCCCGCTTTTTCCGAATTTCGCCGGACCTTCCCGGTACATGCTGCTGCCGAGACTGTCTATGAGAACGACCAGCGGCATGTCCCGGATCTCCAGCTCCCTCAGGGCTTCAGGCCCGAGATCTTCGTAATCGAGTACCCTGGAAGAAACTATTGTCCGTGCAAGCAGGGCCGCGATACCTCCGGTTGCCCCGAGGTAGACGGCCCCGTTTTTTTTCATGCTCGCCACGACATCCTCCGCCCGTTCTCCCTTGCCGATCATGCCCTTCACTCCAAGCTCCAGAAGCATCGGCGTGTAAGGGTCCATGCGGTAGCTCGTGGTGGGACCTATGGAGCCCATGGGCTCTCCGGGACGGGCCGGCGAGGGCCCGGCGTAGAAAATGACCGCTCCGGCAAGATCGACTTTCAGCTTCTCACCCCGGGCAAGAGCGTCGGACATCCGCTTGTGGGCCGCATCCCGGGCAGTGTAGATTACTCCGGAAAGGAGGATCTCATCTCCCGCCCTGAGGTTCGAGGCTTCCTTTTCCAGGAAAGGCGCACTGAGCCTTCTGCATTCTTCCACCCTGTCCCCTCCTAAATTTCCGCGCTGCAGTGCCTGTTGGCATGGCAACAGAGGTTAACCGCCACTGGCATGCAGGCTATGTGGGTCGGCGCCCACTCGATATTCACCCCGAGGGCGGTGACGGTGCCGCCGTATCCTGCCGCTCCGATGCCCAGTTCATTGATCTTTCGCAGCAGCTCGGCCTCGAGGGCCGCATATTTCGGATGACTGCCCGAGCTTCCCGCCGGCCTGAGAAGGGCCCGCTTCGCGAGTTCCGCAACCCCTTCAAAATCACTTCCCACACCTATTCCCACCACTATGGGCGGGCAGGGATTCGGGCCGGCTTTCCGCACCGTGTCCAGCACAAACCGCTCGAGTCCCTCCGGGCCTGCGGCAGGAGAGAGCATGGCCAGGGCGCTCATGTTTTCGCTTCCGGCGCCTTTGGGTGCGGCGGTTATTGTGACTCTGTCTCCATGGACCACCCGGACGTGGATGATGGCCGGCGTATTGTCACCGGTGTTCTTCCTCTCGAAGAGGGGTTCCCCAACAATGGATTTTCTGAGGTACCCTTTGTCATAGGCCCTTCTTACCCCTTCATTCACCGCATCCTCAAGATTTCCTCCCGTCACGGCCGCTTCCTGCCCCATATCGATAAAGACAACAGCCATGCCGCAGTCCTGGCATAGAGGAAACCTGCCCTCCGAAGCCACGAGGCGGTTTTCAAGTATCGTCCGGAGAACCGACCGCGCCACAGGATTCTGCTCTTCCTGCTCTCCCGTTTCAAGAACCGATACCATATCGGGAGGAAGATGATAATTTGCCTCGATGAACAGCCGTTCCACCGTTTCCGTTATTTTTGACACAGGCACTTCTCTCAATCGGATGCCTCCTTGCCTTTTCCGGAATCAAAAAACGGGGGCCCCTTTCGAGACCCCCGCCATGCTCTTTTCAGCTCAGCAGTGTGAGCATGACGCCGGCGGCCACGGCGGTGCCGATGACGCCCGCCACGTTGGGGCCCATGGCGTGCATGAGCAGGAAGTTCCCGGGGCTCTCCTTCTGGGCCACCCGCTGCACTACGCGAGCCGCCATGGGCACCGCGGACACTCCCGCCGCACCTATCATGGGGTTGATCTTCCCGCCGCT
>NZ_SORI01000038.1 GCF_004366815.1 Aminivibrio pyruvatiphilus
GGGGACCTGTTTTCAAATCTGTCTAAAACAGCTCCGCAAAACCCTGGAAATTCAGGGTGCTATTTCAGATTTCAATTTATTTTGGACAGCAGTGATTTATTTGGAAAGCTTATTTAATAATATCGATAGGGATACTTTTAGTTTCTCAGAAAGTCTTGCCCAGTCGTATTGCTCTAGTGCATATTCACGCCCCTTTTCCCCCATTGCTTCTTTCTCATGAAGGGGAAGATCAATCAAACTCCCTAAAGCCTCCGGGAATTCATCGATAGTTTGAGCCACGACTCCTGCTCCTGATTGATGTACTGGGTTTTCTGCGCAGTCACCGACAAAGAGAATTGGTTTTCCGGCGGCATGATAGTCTGCGAGCTTGTTTGCGCCTATACCATAGCGATAAAGCGGAGATGGAAGTAAATAAAAGAGAAAAGCGTCCGCATCAGCAATTATTTCAGGCAGCTTTTCCTTTAGAACCGGCTCAATAAAAACAACCGGTAAATTTTCAGTTTCTGACCTGCTTTGAAGAAGATTGCGATAGGGACCATCTCCTACGAGTACAAGCTTAAATTTAGGATACTTCAATTTAATGGCTTTGAGTTGATTGAAAACTGCATCAATCCCATTGGCGAGGCCCAAAGAACCAGTATAATACAGTTTGAAACTCGAAGGTTCTTTGGGTGTGCTTTTTACCTCGCTGAACAAAGTTGTATCTGTTCCATTCGTGAGCCAGAGAAACTTTTCATCCGAGAGTTTCATTCGTTCAATATAATAATCCTTCATCAGTCTTGTTATAGTAACGATCAGATCCGCAGATCGAGCGAGCTTGCGGTCCAGATAGTCCAGGTACATGATGAACGGGTGCCATTTGGAATATCCACCTATTTCAATGGGTGTAAGCGGCCAGAGATCACGAACCTCGTAGATAAACGGAACTTCGAAAAACCGAGCTATTTTTCTTGCCGCGTCTGCTCCGAAAAGCGTCATAGTTGAACCCATAACAATATCAGGCCTGCCCGTTTTGAGCGAGCCAAGGGTACTGTACGCACGCTTTCCGAAGACGACCATGTTCCATATTCGTCCGGCTGACTTGTTGTCTTTGTATGTTGGGGTTGGGATGGTAAGGAACGAAACACCATCAAATTCTTGTTGGACTACGCTGTTCCTGTTTTCCTGCCGCCGATTGCCTTTCTTCAAATACAGGTCGAAGCTGCCGCGAACAATGGTCGTCTCCCAGCCGTATTTTTTAAGTCTTTTCGCTAGTTCATAGTGCCGTGTGATTCCTGCGGTGTCTGGAGTGGCCGCGTATTGATTGATAATCCAAAGTTTTTTCATAAAATAATCCTTTTGACTAATAAATGATCTGCTAAGAATCCTTGACTATGAATGATGCCCCGAGTTTATCCCATTCGTTTCTTTTTCCGATCAACACAAAAAGGCAACATAAAATGAGGGGGGGTACAGAAAATAATCGGGCTTTTTTTTTCTCCCATTCAGCTGCCAGTAGTATCAGTTCTTTCGTGGAAATCGTATTGGAATCTGAAGCGATTTTAACAACCACACCAAGGTTTGTGTTTTGCAACCCACCTATTATAAATTCTAAAAGTCTTTCGATATAAAGTAGATGCCTTTGATTATTTGAGCTTCCAAAAGGCAATGGAATCCCCATTTTTACTAGCTTTGAAAGACGTGCGAAGTTTCCTGGCGCCTTCGGGCCGTAGACCATGGTGGGGCGGAATATGGTCAGTGATGCATCTGCCTTTTCAAAGAGAGCCGTAAGCTTTTGTTCCGCCTCCCATTTTGATTTTCCGTAATACGTTATAGGATTGATGGGGCTTTTTACGGTCAATGGTTCCGTGGTTTTGTTCACCCCGTAGACTGCCACTGTGCTCAGAAAGACAAAGGAGCGTATCTTCTTTTCCAGTGCCTGCTTTGCTAAAGCGGCAGTCGCATCGGTGTTTGTTCTGCGGAAGAGATCCTCGGTTGCTTTATTCTTTGTCTCCTTTTTGTGGACTATGGCGGCAAGGTGGACCACTCCGTCAGCACCTTCCAGGGCTTCCGACCAGTCGGTTTTGCCGCTGATCGCTCCTGTAACCACCGGTTTCACGCCTTCGGGAAGGAGTTCTGCTTCCTTTTGGTTTAGAAGAGACCCGGTCACTTCATACCCGTTTTTTAAAAGATGAGAACACAGGTTTCTGCCGATATACCCTGCGGCTCCCGTCACGAGAATTCTTCTCATTGCGTCACTTCCATTGATCGCAGTTTTGCGGATATTTTTCCGTAGAGCAGTTTGCACCCCATTATAAGGGCAACATATACTCCGGCAAAGAGCAGGAGCGGAAATGGTCTGAGGAACCATACAGTAGCTGAAAGAGCAAATGTTACAAGAAGAACCGCTCCTGTTACACCTGCATGGGGATACCCCGCCTTGATGAACTGCTGGTACAGATGGTCCCGGTGGGCTTCTGACAGGCGCTTTCGCTGCCGTGCGCGCATGACAAGGGTGAGGGTTGCGTCAACGACAAAGACCGATACCAGTACGGCCCAGATGAGGAGCGGCAAAGTATTTGTGTTCTCGGTGTAAAGGGCGAAGCAGAAGAAGGCGAAACCCAGGAAGCCGCTGCCGGCATCGCCCATGAAGACCTTTGCGGGCGACCAGTTCCAGAGAAGAAAGCCGAGTACCGAGGCAGCCAGGGCGAAAAGGGGGAGCGATGCGGGGGTTCCCGTTGTGAGAAAGGCGCCTGCCAATGCGACGAGGACTGCTTCACCCGCAGCAAGGCCGTCGATGCCGTCCATGAAGTTGTACAGGTTGATCATCCACACGCCACCGATAAATGCGAGAACGTGCCCTATATAGCCTAGGGGCAGGGAGACGAAGCCGAGGGAGAGGGAGGGCATGCCTCCCAGGTGATACAGGGCCCAGAGTACAGCTATGCTGTGGACGCCGAGGCGCTGCCATGCAGGGAGGGTGTTCCTGTCGTCAATCCACCCGATGGCGGCGACGGCCAGGCCCCCTCCGGAGAGGGCGAGCCAGAGGGAAGCTTCTCTCGGGAAGAAGAAGGGGCACAGGAGGACAACGGCAAGAAAAAGAGCGACGAAGACCACGCCTCCGCCCCGAGGGGTTGGGAGAGTGTGGGAGCTGCGCTCGTTGGGGATGTCGAGAATGGCTTTCTTTCGGGCGTAGTTGATGTAGAGCTTTGACCCGGTGCATGAGAGGAAAGCCAGGCCGGAAAAAAACACGAGAGAAAGAAGGTTCATTTCCCGTTCTCCTCACTGCATACCTGGCAATGGGGAATGAGTTTCCCCAGCTTTTCCCGGATTGCCCGTCCGTTTTCTTCTTCCGCCGCCTGCCGGAGTTCTTCCAGCAGTTGGGGCAGTTCGGCGGGCAGGCCGTTGTTCCGTGCAACGAAGATTTTCTTGAACCGGGAGGCTTCCGTGCCTTCTTCGGCGGTGAGGAGTTCCTCGAAGAGTTTTTCGCCCGGGCGGATACCCGAGAAGACGATGTCAATGTCGGTGCCGGGTTCGAAGCCCGAAAGGCGGATGAGGTCCGATGCCAGGTCGATGATCTTGACCGGCTGGCCCATGTCGAGCACGAAGACGGAGCCGTTCCGCTTCATGCCCCCCGCCTGGAGGACGAGCTGTGCCGCCTCGGGGATGGTCATGAAGTACCGGGTCATTTCCGGGTGGGTGACGGTGACGGGCCCGCCACGGCGGATCTGCTCCTTGAAGGTGGGGATGACGCTGCCCCTGCTGCCCAGCACGTTGCCGAACCGGACGGAGACGAAGGCTCTTCCCGGGAGGGCTTTTTCCGCCGCCGAGCGGACGATCATTTCGGCCACCCGCTTGGAGGCGCCCATGACGGAGGTGGGGTTCACCGCCTTGTCGGTGGAGATGTTGACGAAGACTTCCACGTTGTGCTCCAGGGCGAGTTCCGCAAGATTTTGGGTGCCGAAGACGTTGTTGAGGATGGCTTCTTCGGGGTTCTCCTCCATGAGGGGGACGTGCTTGTGGGCCGCCGCGTGGAAGACCACCTTGGGGGAGTGGGTCTCGAAGACACGCCGCAGGCGCTCCCGGTTGCGCACGTCGGCCACCACGGTGGTGATGTTGCGGACGTGATGGATGTTCCGGAGTTCCTGCTCGATCTGGAAGAGGCTGTTCTCCCCCCGCCCTAGGAGGATGATGTGCCGGGGATCGAAGGGGAGGATCTGCCGGACGATCTCGCTGCCGATGGATCCGCCCGCACCCGTGACCAGGACCACGCGGCCGGTGATGTACCCGGCGATCTCGTCCAGGTCGAGCCGGACGGGGTCGCGGTTGAGGAGGTCTTCCACTTCCACGTCCCGGATGCTGGAGATGGAGACCTTGCCCGAGAGGACTTCCCATATTCCGGGGATGATCCGCGCAGGTATTTCGGCCTTCCGGGCCGTTTCGAGGATGGACCGGATGGCGTCGCCCATGACGGAGGGGATGGCGATGAGGATTTCGTCCACCGTCTGGCCCCGGGCCACCGCGGCGAGGCGTTTTACCGGGCCGAAGACGGGGTAGCCCACGAAGGTGGTGTTCCACTTTCCGGGATCGTCGTCGAGGAAGCCCACGGGGGTGAGGCAGGACTCGGGATGGCGGAGCATCTCCCGGACGATCATGGTGCCGGCGTCCCCGGCGCCGATGACGAGGACCCGCTTGTTCTGCCCCCTGCCTTTCCTGCGGACGTTCCCTTCGAGGAAGAGGCGGACCAGGAGGCGGGCGGCACCCCATGCGATAAGCAGCAGCATACCGTCGATGAGGGGGATGCTGCGGGGTATGCGGTAGTAGGGCGACAGGAGGAAGGCCGCAGTGGAGGAGAGAAGGGTGAAGGCGGCGACGGCCTTGCCGAGGCGGGTGAGGTCCCGGACGCCGATGCTCCTCCATGACTGCCGGAAGAGGCCGAAGCCGAGGATTAATGCAACCTTGATGCCCAGGCTGAGGAGGATGTAGAAGACTTCACTCCTGTGGTAGAGCTTCGGGATGGGGAGGCCGAGGCGCAACGCAAATGCCCCCCACGACGCGGCGGCGGCGAGGGTGAGGTCGATGGCGAATTTGATCAGGAGGGAATTTCCGGGCCCCGGTTTTGTAAGCATTTCGACGGTTGTTGTTTATTAAGCCTTTGCAGAAGCCGTTCGGTTCTTCACCATGTTGACGATGAGCGCGGCGAAGATGCCGATGAACAGGCCGAGAACGCCGGAAAGGGCGACGATGAGGGTTTTCCTCGGCGCCACGGGCGACGTGGGGAGTACGGGCTGCTCGATGACCCGGATGGGGTCGGCGGCTTCGGCGGCTGCGATCCGGGTTTCCTGGAATTTCTTCGCAAGATTGGTATAGGCATCGTTCAGGGCTTTTTCTTCCCGTTCGAGCCGCTGGATGTTCTTTTTGCTTTCGACGAGAAGCACCTGTTTTTCGTTGAATTCTTTTTCTGTTGCTTTAAGATGCTGCTCCAGGTCAGCAATGGAAGCCTTGAGAGACTGAACCTCGGTCTCAGCAAAGGTAATCATATTCCGAAGAATACTATGTCTTTCGTTGATTACTTCGTCACGGAAGATCAGATTTTCATTTTTATGAGAGTCAGTGCCCCGTGGAACATTGAGAAGCATCTCATTTGAGGGAGACCTGTTCAGGATGATTATCTCCGGTTCCTCTTTAATAAGTTCTTTTAATGCAATCAATTCAGCTTCCCTGGAAACAAGGGTGCGTTTCTTGAAGGAGATGTCTTCCTGATAGTTTTTGTTAAGTGTTTTTAATGTGGTCAGAGTGTTTTCCAAGAAATCTATCGGGTGTTGTTTCCGATAATCTGCCAGTTTGTCTTCTGCTGCTTTCAGGTCTTTTTTCACAATTTCAAAGTTCTCGCTTATATATTCGAAGGACTGGGTTCCCCTCGTGGAGAAAAGCTGAGCGTTCCTTCGGGTGAAATGGGTGATCCACGAAGAAAGGAAAGACGTCAGGGCAGCGGGATCCTCTCCCTTGAGGGACACGGAAAGCGTAAAGGGCAACTTGCCGGTGGTGTCCTTTTCAGAGGCCTTGTTGACGCTGACGGACATGTTCCGCTGGGCTGCGGCCGCGTCAGGCTGTTCTGTCCCTGAATAGACTTCGGCGATGACGTCGTTCAGCAGGTCCTGGGCGAGGGCGAGATCCTTGTAGATTTCGGAAGAGAACATCTGCCCGCCGGAATTTTTATCATCGGTCAGTTCTCTGGAAATGGGGGGAAGGATGAGCAGCGTCGTCTTGGCCTCGTAGGTTTTCGGCGTCAGCAGGGCAAAAGTCGTGCCTGCGGCAACGAAGAGCGCCGCACAGATCACTATGACCCATTTCTGTTTCCACAGTGCCATAAAAAGATCCATCAGGTCGATTTCGTCGTCGTCCTGGTAAGGTGCAGGGGTATTCTGCACGGAGCGGTCAGTTGTCATCGGGGGAAGTTCCTCCTTGAAGCGAGTTGGTTTTCATGCCCAAAAATTATAGCACCATATTGGGCGGCCGGGGTTTTTGTTCGTTTAGTTCTTCAAGTTTTTGCTTCAGAAAGGAATCCGGAAGAAAGTGATCTTGAAAATAGATATCTATTTGTATATATTAAAGGTCGAAGGCACTCTTATAGATGTCCGGGAAGAATCCGGGCTATCTTGAATTTCGGGAGGAATTGACATGGCAGTGTATTCGCCTTTGAAGAGTTCCGTAGTGCTTCGCCTCAATACCGGCACCGGCGGCGACGGCAAGATGATCGTCCGGTCCGTGACCATGAGCCGGATCCGTCCGGCGGTGGATGCCACGTCGCTGAAGTCGGCGACGGACGCCCTTGGTTCCCTTTTTGATTATCCGGTGCTGGCAGTGGAAAAAGTGGGCACCGATTCCGTGGAAGCCGCCTAGGGCTGGAAGGAGAGTGACGGAATATGAAGACGTTTCGGATGAAGTTTCTGACTGATCTCGGTAAGACCTTCGTGGTGTCGCTGAACTACGCGAAGGAGACCATTTCTGCAGCCGAGGCGGAGGCCGCCATGGATGCGGTGATCGACAACGATATTTTCGATCAGGCGCTGGTGTCCATCGCCGGGGCGGAGCTTGTGGACCGCACGGTGACGGAGATTCTGTAGCCGGTAGGGACTGCAGGGGAGGGGGAGTCCTCTCCCCTCTGTTTTCTGATATGAAGGAGGGAGCCGAACAATGGAGGATTTTATGTCCACGGTGGTGCAGAACGGGTTCTCCGTGGCGGTGGCGGCCTTTCTGCTGGTGCGCATGGAACGCCGCCTGGAGGAACTGTCCCTGGCCATCCGGGATTTGCATGCGGCCATAGTTTCGGGGAGAACACTGTCGTCCTGAGGGGTAAAGGCGAGGAAAGATCTGGTTCTGTCATTCTGAGGCCTGATCCATGGCCGAAGAATCTGGGGTAAAGGCCCTTTAAAGGCAAAACGAGGTCCTTCCCCTCCGGGGATGCTTCACGATCACCTTGCTCAGGACGACAAAAAATCGGGGCACGGGGCTCAGGACGACAGAGGGTTGTCATCCCGAGGCCGGTACCTTGGCCGATCGCGTCCCCGGAGGGGAGGGGTCTCGGGCTTGAGGCAGTTGAGAATCGAAGTCGAGATCCCTCCTCCCTACGGTCGTTCGGGACGACAGGTGTTTGGATGTCATCCTGAACGAAGAGAAGGATCTCGCCCCTATGGCAGTCAAGAATCAACCCCGAGGTCCTTCGCCTTGCTCAGGACGACAGACAAAGGCAAAATCGAGGTTCTTCCCCTCCGGGGATGCTTCGCGATCACTGCGTTCGTTCGGGACGACAGGTGTTTGGATGTCATCCTGAACGAAGTGAAGGATCTCGCCCCTATGGCAGTCAAAAATCAACCCCGAGGTCCTTCCCCTCCGGGGATGCTTCTCGATCGCGATGCTCAGGACGACAGACAAAGGCAAGCCCGAGATCCTTCGTCGCTTCGCTCCTCAGGATGACAAAGCAAGTTATTCGCATCAATAAAGGTGGTGAATGTATGGCAGAAAAAACAACCCGACTGAATGATCTTCCCGTGGCGGAGCATTTCCGCCTCCGGGAATTCGAATGCCCCTGCTGCCACTGCGTGAGGCTCTGTCCTCTCCTGGTGGAGCTGCTCGAGGCCGTGAGGGCCCAGTGGGGAAAGCCCGTTGTCATTAGCAGCGGATATCGGTGCCCGTCCCACAACAGGCGGGTGAAGGGGGCGGCGCGGAGCCTCCATCTGGAGGGACGTGCGGCGGATGTACTGGTTCCGTTTAATGAGCAGCCGGCGGTGGAGGTGTTTGCACGGCGGGCGGGCTTCACCCAGGTGATTCCCTACGGCCGGCGGAATTTTATGCATCTTGCGGTAGCGTGACGGAGGGATGAATGGGGTTTCCGAAATATGATATGGAGTCCGAGCTCCGGCGATTCCGGCCCCTCGTTACGGCCACGGCCCGGAGATACGCAGGGAGGGGAGCGGAGTTCGACGACCTGGTGCAGGAAGGATACCTTGCCCTGCTGGAGCTGATCCCGAGGTGCGGGGATCCGGAACGGCTGCCCCTTTTTCTGAAGAACCGGCTTCCCGCGAGGGTAAGGGCCGCTGCCCGGAGGGAATGGCGGCAGCAGTACGTTCCCCTGGAGGATGTGGAAGGAACGCCGGAGGAACCTGCGATTTTTGAAGAGCCGCACATTCCCGACCGGGCGGTTGAGGAGTGTCTTTGCGGAGAGGACAGGGAACTTGTGATCCTGCTGGCGGGAGGATTTTCGCAGAAAGAGGCTGCCGAGAGGTTCGGCATAACACAACAGGCGGTGAGCGCCCGGCTGCGGCTGGTACGGAAGCGCCTTGCACCGCTGATTCAATAGAGAAGAAGGACGAAGTGAGGGGGAAAGCGAACCCCCTCACTTTTTTGTAGGGAGGCGGTTTGGGCGAATGCCTGTAAACCCGGGGCGCCTTTGTCGTCATCACGGGCGGCCTAGCGTCCCGAGACCGGGGGCATGGCCGATCACATCCCCGGAAGGGAGGGAATCTTGGTCTTGAGGCAGTCGAGAGTCAAAAACAGATCCCTCCTCGCTGCGCTCGTTCGGGATGACAGCATGTTGTCATTCCGAACGGCGAAGCCGGAGGAATCTCGGTCTTAATGGTATCGAGAATCAAAGGCAGGTCCCTCGCCCCCTTCGGGGATGCTCCGCGATCACTGCGTTCGTTCGGGACGACAGGTGTTTGGATGTCATCCTGAACGAAGTGAAGGATCTCGCCCCTAAGGCAGTCAAGAATCAACCCCGAGGTCCTTCGCCTTGCTCAGGACGACAGACAAAGGCAACCCAGAGATCCTTCCCCTCCGGGAGTATGGCCGAAGGATCTAGCCTTGAACTCATTCACCGGTTTCAATGCGGTTATCTGATACTTGACGACCTATCGGGATTAGCGTAATATGCAAAGCAGAATTAATTGGCGCTCCAAAAGCGCCCCTACTACAAGAAGGAAGATGGCTTGCCGTCTTCCTTCTTTCTTGAAAGGGGAGCCGCTGGTGAAAAGAGTGGCCGTTTTTGTCGACGCAGGTTATTTTTGGGTCCAGACAGCAAAAGCACTCTTTCTTGAACAGAAACCGAGAAGTTTTGTTCATGTTGACCATCAGAGAATGCGGAGCGAGTTGCTCGGCCAAGTGGAAAATTTTTGCCCGGGCAGCGATCTTTTGAGAATCTATTGGTACGACGGCCCCGGAGCAAACGGAACAAAATCATACGAGCACGAGTGTATTGAACGCCTCGACGATTTTAAGCTTCGTCTTGGCTCCCGCAACATAAGAGGAGACCAAAAAGCTGTAGACGGGCTACTTATCGCCGATCTCATCGGGCTTGCTCAAAACAGGTCCATCAGCGAGGCGATCATTCTCTCAGGAGATGCTGATCTGGTTCCAGGCGTCCTTGCCGTACAAAACCTCGGGATCCGAGTTCTGCTTATTGAAATCGGCGCCCGGGAAGCCACTTCGCCTTATTTGATAGCGGAAGTTGACCGTTATTGCAGGTGGAATTCGGAGAGCATCCGCTCATTTGCCATAAAAGCTCCTTCCTGCGAAGAAACTGAACATAGTCCTTCTTCGTTGTCTCTTGAACCGGTATCGCAGCTCGATTTGAAAAAGATTGCCGAAGAGTTTTACTGCCATCAATCTGCTGAAAAACGAAAAATGCTGGCAACTATCGATCATAACCAGCCAATACCATCGGATGTCGACAGAGCCCTTTTGGAACTAGCCCGCACTGAAAACGGTGATAGATGGCTTCAAACAGAACAGAAAAAGCTGATCCGTTCCCTCCTCAAAGAACACGCAAAACTACAAAAGGGCAAGTAACCTATTAAGGCCCCAGAATCCTGATGAGGTCCCTGCCTCCTATGGGATGCTGCCGCAATAGCCTCGCCCCCATCAGGATAACAGGGTAATGTCATCCCGAGGGCGGCTCCATGGCCGATCGTGTCCCCGGAGGGGAGGGATCTCGCTCTTGTGACAGCCCAGAATCAACCCCGAGGTCCCTCGTCGCTGCGCTCGCTCGGGACGACAACCAACTGCATTCGAGCGGGACTGAGGGTGTCATCCCGAGGTCGGTACCATGGCCGAGGGATCTCGAAGGCACTCCAGAGTCAAAATCGAGGTCCTTCGCGTTGCTCCGTTGCTCAGGACGACAAAAAAACAAGTCCTCGGGAGGACAGAGGGTTGTCATCCTGAGGCCGGAACCATGGCCGAAGGATCTCGCGCTTGAGGGCGTTCGAACCAAGGGCAGATCCCTCGCCCCCTTCGGGAGTGTTCCGCGATTGCTTCGTTCGTTCGGGACGACAAGCAAAAAGGTAAAGGCAGATCCCTCTTCGCTCCGCTCATTCGGGATGACAAGCAACTGCCGCTCGCTCGGGACGACAACAAAAGGTGCTTGCTCGGGACGAAAGAATGTTGTTTGTCATCCCGAGCGAATGCGAGGGATCCCGCCCTTGAACTCTTTCACTGGTTTCATTGTTGACTGTCCAGGGTTTTGTGTTACGATGCAATACAAAGAAAGGGGAGAATTTAATGGCTACACTTGAGAAAACTCTGTCCATACGGCTTTCCCCGGAAGAACGCCTGGCGGCGGAGGAATACGCCAGGGAGCGAAGGATGTCCCTTGCCCAGTTTGCCCGGGAATCGATTCTTGAGAAGATCGAGGACGCCTACGACCTGAAAGTCTATACAGCCTGGCTGAAAAGCAGGCAGAAGACAGTGCCGTTTGAGGATCTTGTGAAGGAGTGCGGTTTTTCCGAGGAGGAGTTATGAGTTGCTACTCCGTGGAAATTTCCTCTGAGGCTGCGAAGAAGATCAAAAAATTCGATAGGGAGACACAGCACCTGATTTTCAGCTACATCAACCGGAATCTCCGAAATTGCCCGGACCCCCGCGCTTCAGGAAAGGCGTTGACGGGACCTCTTCGGGGATTGTGGCGCTACCGGATAGGTGATTACCGTTTGCTGGCGGAGATCAGGGACGGGGAAATGCTTATCATTGCCGTTGATGTGGGACATCGTTCACAGGTATATTCCCGCAGGAAGTAGATCATGTCGAGAGAGTTATTGTCCCCCGGCAGAAATGGTTTTCGTCAAAGCCCGTGTTCTTTTTTCAAGGTTTCCCACGGTATGGCAGGTTCATCAATTCTTTCACTGATTGCCCGGAGGTCTTCCATATCTTCTTTTTCCTGTAAAGACCAAAGGAAGGTCGCATTACCCGTCACTTTTTCCACACCCTCTTGAGGGAGCTGCCTGACGAGGTTGTATAGTGTCTTTCGCTCTTTTGTCTCAGTCCATCATTATCGTACTCTCCTTCCCTTGCTTGAGAAATCCATCGATAGTTTATCCTAATCCATGGCCCTGAAGGAGGTCATCCCGAACGGCGAAGCCGGGGAAATCGCGGTCTTAAGGGCGTTCGAACCAAAGGCAGATCCCTCGCCCCCTTCGGGGATGCTCCGCGATCGCTCCGCTCATTCGGGACGACAAACAACTGCCGCTCGCTCGGGACGACAGGGTAGTGTCATCCCGAGGCCGGAAACATGGCCGAGGGATCTCGCCCTGGAGGCAGTCAGGAACCAAAGGCAGATCCCTCGCCCCCTTCGGGGATGCTCCGCGATCGCTCCGCTCATTCTGGATGACAAGCAAGGGCAAAATCGAGGTCCTTCGGGCTTAAAGCCTCCCTCAGGACGACAAACCCAAGCAAACCCAAGCATCCTCGGAGGGGAGGGAATCCCGGTCTTGGCAGTGTGTTTTTGTATGTTGAATAAAATACACTAAGGGGGTATAATATTTCCGGCTAAATGAAAATTTTCTCAAAAAGGCGGGTGTTTGAACGTGAAACAGTTCGACATCATAGTGATAGGCATGGGACCGGCGGGCATGGCGGTTTCCGCCATGGGGTCGGCCATGGGGCTTTCGGTGCTGGCGATAGAGAAGCATAAAGTCGGCGGGGAGTGCCTGAACTGCGGCTGTATCCCCAGCAAGGCCCTGCTGAAGGCGGGGGAGGCCCTCCATTCCGCACGCAATCTGAAAAGATACGGCCTGGACGGGGAGCTTCACCTGAATTCCTCCGACCCCATGCAGGTGGTCCGGGACAAGATCCACGGCATCAACGACAAGAAGTTCCAGAAGGCCTTCGAGCGGGCGACACTGGTCAGCGGAACGGCTGAATTCCTGGACGACCGGACGGTCCAGGTGGACGGCGAGAGCTACACCGCAAAGAAGATCTTCATCGCCACCGGGACGGAGCCCTTTGTGCCTCCCATTCCGGGATTGAAGGATGTGCCGGACATCCTGACGAACGTGAACATGTTCGAGATTGAAAAAATGCCGGAATCCCTGACGATCATCGGCGGAGGCGCCATCGGTTCCGAGATGGCCCAGGCCTTCGCCCGCCTCGGGACGAAGGTGGCCGTCGCCCACATGGACCCCCACCTGGTTCCCGTGGGGGACGAGGAGGCCGCACGGGTGCTGGAGGACGTTTTCGCCAGAGAGGGCATCACCGTGTACAACAGGGCGAAAATCACCGGGGTCTCCATGGAGGGCGGGAAGATTGTCACCGTCACGGACAAGGGAACGCTGACGTCGGAGCGGATTCTCGTGGCCGCCGGACGGAAGCCCGTGCTCGAGCCCCTGCGACTGGAACGGGCGGGGATCGAGTTCACGAAGAAGGGCATCACCGTGGACAGCCACATGCGGACGAACAGGTCACATATCTACGCCGTGGGCGACTGCAACGGGAGCTATTGTCAAATCTGGTGTATGGGTCATCAGGCGGCGCTCCTGTCTGATTGGTCCGATACACGAATTCCGTCCTTGAAAATTACTCCTGTGACGACTTCTCCAAGAAGCTCAAACCCTTTGAGTTTTCTCCACCTCTTCTCTGCTGACTGAGCCAGTTTGAAGACCATTGCCAGCGTCGTTGCCCTCGATCCGCAGTTCCGGGTCTTCGC
>NZ_SORI01000039.1 GCF_004366815.1 Aminivibrio pyruvatiphilus
ATATACATAAAAGAAGTATATCCGGAGAAAGGCAATCTGTCAATAGGGCAAAGACGCTAGGCACTACATTTCAATTTCCGGCTTCCTGATTTTCTAAACCCCCATGAACACTGCATTCCTTTTTTCAAAATCCTTGTTTTCTCGGAAAAAACGGCGAAGTCGGGAGCCGCCCTCCCGTGATGGTGAGGTTTTTCAGTGAATCGATAGTGTCCACGTTTTCCAGGACCCGGGTCCTCGGCGACTGGTCAGGGAACTGGGATGCGGCCAGGGCCACGGCTCCCGTCACGAAGGGGGCTGCCATTGATGTGCCGTCCAGGGAGCTGTACAGGGATTCGGCACCGCCCACTCCCGTTTCGCCCATCATTATCCCGTTGAGGCCTGCTCCCGTACTTCCGGTCTCAAGTTCTATTTTGAACAGAAATTCCCGAGTCTTGAAACTGTCCGGGACCGAGATCCTGAAATCAATAAAATAATAGTCCGTATTCGCCGAAATCTCGTAGACTTCTGTCCATGCCGCTCCGTTGTCGGAGGAGAAGTACACCCTCAGGAAATCCTCACCCTCCATAATATCAAGGGCAGCGGGAAAGCCCAGGACAATAGGCTCTTCCAGCGTGCCCGAAAGGTCTATGGCATCCTTCGGCAGGATCCATGACGTATTGTCCGTTTCGTATCCGCTCATCAATACCGGGCGCGAATCAAACGTTCCGGCCGACCATCCGTCCACGGAACCTTCCTCCGCCCCGTGGATCCACCGGGCGATATCCGATACGTCGTCAAAGAACGGATCCCCTGCCGAAGGGGTATACGACGTGTAGCTGCTGAGAATTCCCTCTCCCGGTGCTGCGAGGTGTACCGTATTCTTGCCGAAGTTCGAGAAATCCGCCAGGGTATCGTATTTGTCCGTCGCCGCCACCGAGATGATGTTCGGCAGGTCATAGCATGCCGGGTACGACGGCATCAGGTCGTTGTTGTTCGACTCGTTTCCCGCCGCCGCCACAAAAATGATTCCTTTGTTCGCAAGGCCGGAAATCGCGTTCTGCTGGACGAGTGAAGATGCATATCCCCCGTACGACCCGTTGACCACAGCGATGTCCACACCGGCGTCTTTCTTTTCGAGGATCCAGTCCATGGCGGCAATTTCGGCGCTGGTAAACACTCTGCCCACTCCGTCGCCGATCTTCAGGGGGATCATCTTCACGTTCCATGCCACGCCCGAAACCCCCAGGCCGTTGTTCCCCACGGCCCCGATGATGCCTGCCACGTGGGTCCCGTGCCCGTTGTCGTCCTCCGGATCGTCGTCATTGTTCACGAAATCGTAGCCCGATTTTCCGCTCCCGTCAGTCCACAGGTTCGCTGCAAGATCAGGATGGCTCAGGTCTGCACCTGTATCCAGGATGGCCACCACTTTCCCGTGTGCTGCATTGCGGATGTCCCATCCGTCAGGAGCGCTGACGTCCGCCCCTCTCACTCCTCCAGAAGACCCCGTATTGGACAGCCCCCACTGGTTGCCGAAATAGGTGTCGTTGGGAACCGTTGCGAACACCCGCCGGATATAGTTCGGCTCTGCCGCTTCCACATCCGGCATACTTCCCAGCCTGGCGATCAGTTCTTCCGTGGCCGTGCCCGGACTGCGGACCAGCATCACCTGCTTTCCAACCGTACGGGAGAGGGCGGCAAACACCCTGTGGTCCGAGGCGTTCACTGATGCCGCCGCAAGGGAAGCGGAGGAGGATGAAGCCCCCGTTTTGAACATCACCAGTGCCTCGCCGGGAACATATTCGGCCCCCTCGGGAATAGAGGCGAAGGCGCAGCCTGAAGAAATCAAAAGAACACCTGTTACGAACAAACAGAAGAAGCCTTTACCCCAACGGTGCATAGCTGTCGACTTCCTTTCATGATCAGCAAAAAAGCGGGAAAAACAGAATGGACTACAATAAAACTTTAGCACGAAAAGGCACGTTTCTCAATTATTCCAATATTTACTGGTATGGCGCAGAGAAGAACCTGTTGTTCCCAGTGAGAACCTGGTTTTACGAGCGCAGGCTTGAACTGTCTAAGGATCGTTGTAAACTGTCGTCATTCTGAGGAGCGCTGGAAATTTCTGTCATTCTGAGGAGCGTAGCGACGAAGAATCTGGTTTTGGTTCTAAAGGCCCTAAAACAAGGTCCTTCACGTTGTTCAGGGCGACAACCAACCCGAGGCCTGCACCGTGATGATGTCATTCTGAGGAGCGCTGGAAATTTCTGTCATTCTGAGGAGCGTAGCGACGAAGAATCTGGTTTTGGTTCTAAAGGCCCTAAAGCCAGGTCCTTCGCGTTGCTCAGGACGACAACCAACCCGAGGCCTGCACCGTGATAATGTCATTCTGAGGAGCGCAACGACGAAGAATCTGACCTTGCCTTCGATATGTCATCCTGAGGCCTGTTCCACCGCCCGAAGGATCTGCTTGATTCTGAAGGCCCTAAAACCAGGTCCTTCCGCGTTGCTCAGGACGACAACCAACCCGAGGCCTGCACCGTGATGATGTCATTCTGAGGAGCGGAGCGACGAAGAATCTGACCTTGCCTTCGATATGTCATCCTGAGGGCTGTTCCATCGCCGGAAGGATCTGGTTGGTTCTGAGGGTCTCAAAACCAGGTCCCTGTCCCGTTTCAGGTATGACATTATCACTGTCTCGTAACACAAATAACGGTTGAAAATTGACTTTGAAACTATCGAGTAATAAAATTACTCAAAAGCATTGTTCACACTTTGGTTCCTCGTAAATAAGGGAATCAAAAAGTGCTATCAAAACGGAATCGCTTTTTAGTAGAAACAGAAATGATGGACTTTTTTGATTTATCTTGATTATGGTCAGGTCTTTGAGTTTGAAAAAATGGGAAAATAGGCGGAGGCAAAAATGGCCGTAAAAGAACTTGTTCATGGTGACCTTCTAAAGCAGGTCCCTAGAAACGCACTTGCAAATATCCTCAGTTTCTTGCTCCACGTTGTTATTGGTATATGGTTTGTACCCTATTTAATTCGCCATGTTGGTATTGCCGCCTATGGGCTGATTCCCCTCGCTGCTTCACTGACCAACTACGCGGGGCTTGTCACAGTTTCCATCAGCGGATCTGTCGGCCGATTTCTGACGATAGATATCCAAAGCGAAAATAAGGAATCTGCAAACAGGACTCTCAATACTGCATTCTGGGCACTTTTTCTTGTTTGCCTTTGTCTTTTGGTTGCAATAGCCGCCTTCAGCTTTCACGTTGAACGTTTCTTCACAATACCGCAGGGAATTGAGCAGGAATCCCGATGGCTTTTTTTCTCAATACTCTCTGCGTTTCTTCTCACAACTCTAGCAGGTCCGTTAGGTGCCATCGCCTACTCATACAATCGCCTTGATCTGACAAATTGTGTGAATATGGCAGGAACTCTCATAAGAACAGTATTAGTAATCTTTTTCTTTTATTTTTGGGGAGCAAACCTGTTTTGGGCGGGGTTTGGTTATTTCTTCGGTGCTTCGTTCATATTGTGGGGGTATTATAACAACGGCAAGGGCCTTGCTTCTTTTTTGCATCTGGCTCCCAAATATTTCGACAGACCCCGTCTCGGCCAAATGGGAACAATGGGTGGCTGGATTCTGATAAACCAGGTTGGTTCACTCCTCTTTTTGCAGGTTGAACTTATTTTGGCAAATAAATTATTGGGAGCAGCCCCGGCGGGTGAATATGCTGCCGTACTGCAGTGGAGCACTTTGATACGGAGCATGGCAGGAATCGTATCGGGAGTGTTAAGCCCTCTGGTGATGATTTCATATGCCCGGAATGATTTTGAAGGCGTCGAAGGCATCGCAAAAAAAGCGGTATTCTTCATGGGAATCGGTATGGCGTTTCCCATAGGGTTTCTCTGCGGTCTCGCACCAAACATCCTTTCTGTTTGGCTTGGCAGAGAATTCGCAGGGCTAGCGCCTCTCATGGTACTGATGCTCGGACACCTTGTCATTAACCTGGCTGTCCTTCCGCTTTTCATGATAAACATGGCCTATAACCAGGTGAGAGTGCCCGGACTTGTCACCCTGTTCATGGGAATTGCGAATATCGGGCTTTCATTCTTTTTTGTAGTGATCGGGAATCTCGGCATGTACGGAATTGCCCTTGCCGGGGCAATTATGCTGACTCTCAAGAACGCCCTTTTCACGCCCTGGTATGCTTCTGCAGTAATGGGAAAAAAATTTTCTCTCTTTTTGATGCCAATGACAAAATCAGTTGCAGCGGCAGCAGGATTAGGGCTCTCTGCCTTTGTCCTGAGGCATTTGGTTTATATCAATAGCTGGACAGGGTTATTTTTGGTTTCAAGCCTTTTCTTCATCATTTATGTTCCTGTTGTCTGGTACCTGCTGATGAACAGTGACGAAAAAAACTTCCTTCTGTCTATGGTGCCTGAAAAAATGCGAAAACTATCAACAAAACTACGCACTTAGATAGAAATGCAAACATAGGATGATCAAGGGTGATAGTGATGAAAAACGTCTTTGACCTCGTTGTTCAAAACAACCTCTGCTCAGGCTGCGGCGTATGCGCCGGAGTCTGCCCTGCGGGAAATCTTGCAATGGAATGGAACGAACAGGGAGAGTACATGCCCACAGACCAGGGACGCTGTATTGACAGCTGTACCCTTTGCCTGAGAGTCTGCCCTTTTTACCCTGGTAATCCAGATGAAAACCAGCTTGGGAAAGA
The DNA here is from genome assembly GCF_004366815.1 of Aminivibrio pyruvatiphilus. Classification (NCBI taxonomy): domain Bacteria; kingdom Thermotogati; phylum Synergistota; class Synergistia; order Synergistales; family Aminobacteriaceae; genus Aminivibrio; species Aminivibrio pyruvatiphilus. Next base: position 4,722 of record NZ_SORI01000039.1, read on the forward strand.
ACGGTTCGAAGCAATAAACTCCATGCAGCACACGCCTGAAACGGGATTTTGGCTGGCATGTTATGCAGGCGCGGTAAGTGATGAAATCGAAAGGGGAAAAAGCGCCTCGGGAGGTTTCGCAAGCTGGGTTCTCGGTGAGCTTCTCGCAAATGGGTTCGTGGATGAAGTCATCTGTGTGGAGCCAAATGAAGACCCCGAAAAACTTTTCCGCTTCGCCCGCCTTGATAAGCCAGAAGACCTGGAGCGGGCAAGGGGGTCCGCTTACTATCCAGTGGAGTTCTCCGAAATGATGCGGTATATCAAAAGAACGAACAAACAATTCGCGGTGATCGGCCTTCCCTGTTTCGTCAAGGCGATCCGCCTCGCAGCAAGGGCGGATAAAACTCTCGAACGAAAAATACCTTTCCTCCTCGGCATTGTCTGCGGTCAGATGAAAAGCAGGAAATACACACAGTACATCGCTTCCCTTGCGGGAGTTGAAGAATCCCTGGAAAAAGTCTATTTCAGAGGAAAGCGGAATGACGCCCCGGCAAGTGACTATAACTTCCTCTGCAGGGGGATTTCAGGAAAAGAAGGGAAAATCTCATGGACCGAGGGGGTCTCCAGAATCTGGGGAGACCGGTGGTTTACCCTCGAATCATGCGGCTATTGTGACGACATCTTCGCCGAGACAGCGGACGCTGTGTTCATGGACGCCTGGCTGCCGGAGTACGTGAATGACAGCAGAGGCACGAGCCTCGCCATTATCCGAAATCCTGAGATTCTGAAGATTCTGGAGCGGAACAGCGGCAGCCAACTGGATCTCAGCAGGATTCCGGTGGAAAAAATCATCCAGAGCCAGCAGGGCGTCATTGAGAACAAACGCAAGGTTCTCTCGTATCGACTCTCGAGCCGCCCTAAAACAATCGGGGAGCGACCGTTGACGAAAAGAGTCCCTCCTGATGTTTCCGCGCTGAACTGCCTTGCGAGATACCATGTTGATGCCGTGGATTCCATCAGTTCAGAAACCCGGGCCTGGGATATCCCAAAGGAAAGCGCAGGAGAATTCAGGGCGCGGATCTCTCCGGAACTGAAAAGGCTTCAGCGCATCTCGAAAATTGTACGATTTGCTTCATTGCCGAGACGGGCAGCAGGAAAAATACTCAGGGCGATCAAAAAGAAAGCAGGACGAAAGTAACGAGATATCCTCAAGGAGGAACCATGAAAAAACCTATACGGATCCACATTTCCCATATTCCCAATACATTCAATTACGGCAGCGCCATGATGGCCATCGCATTGATCGACCACCTGGCAAGGTTGTGCCCGGAAGATCTCGTGTTTTACACTGATGCAAGCTCGCCTGAAGACCTTGAACGGCTTCAGGCATCCACCGGCCTTTCAAACATCCATGTTCTCCCGCCGTATGACGGAGGTTTCACCCGCCCAGCAAAATGGAAGGACATGCCAAAGTGGCGGAAAGTGCTGTGCATCCCTGCATTGGTTAGAAGCGGGAAAAAGAGACAGGATTACCTCGTTAAGAACTCTGATTTAGAGATAATCCTCGGAGGCGACGATCTTTCGGAATATTACGGGAAAAGATTTGTCGCTTTTGAATTGGCTAACCTTTGGTATATTTCGCGGAAAATCTCCTTGATTCTTCCAGGACAGACGATAGGCCCATTCACATCCTACAGAAAGAAATGGGCGTCCTTTTGTCTAAAAAAAACTTTACTGTACACCCGGGATGACCCGACATGGGAGTACTGTGTCAAAGAACTTGGTTTGGAGAATGCCAGTTCTTCAAGAGACCTTGCATTTCTTGACCTGCCTTTTCAGAACAACAAAGAAGAAGAGGACAGGATCCTTTCAAGATATTCTCTAGAGCCAGGAAAATATGCGACAGTCGTAGGTTCCGGCCTCACCGCCCACTATACGGAGCGGAGAAGTGATTTTATTGATAATTTTGCTGAAATCCTGAGAGAAATAGCAGGTAGAGAAGATGTGGAAAAACTGGTTTTCCTTGCCCATGTTGTCCGGCCTGTTTCTTCCGATGACCGGTTTGTAATGAGAGATGTAGTAAATTGTCTTAAGGACAGGAGTCTGGACTGGGTTTTAAAGAAACTGGTGATCATAGATGATGAACTATTGCCTTACGAGGCGAGGTTGATCCTTGGCAATGGCCGATGGACAATCACGGGCAGAATGCATGCTGCCATCTCTTCGATCCAGATGGGGAAACCAGTCATAGCGCTTTCCTACAGCGTGAAATACGACGGTGTTCTCTCAAAGGGGATGGGAATTTCCCGATTTGTAATTGATGCTTGTGGTACTGAAAAATGGACGGATTGTAAAATCGCAAAGGAAGTAAGAGAAAGAATTGATTTTATTGAATCAGAATATCAAGCATTATGCGGCCTGATAGAAAAAAGGCGTAGAGAATGTGAGGAAAGGGCTTTTCAACAGGTCAGTGAGATTGCCTCTATAATTTCTGGTTTAAAGAGAAGTTCACTGGAAAAGAGGAAAAGACTGTCATGAACCTAAAAATCAGCGTCATCATCCCGGCATATAATGCGGAAAAAACACTCAGGAGATGCCTTGACAGCGTCTTTGCTTCGGATTTCCATGAATCCATGGAGGTTATCCTGGTCAACGACGGTTCAAAGGATGGTACTCTTCAGGTAGCTGAAGAGTACAACAAATATCCAAATTTCGTTCTTATCGACCAGCCCAATGGAGGGGTAGCACTCGCTCGGTGGACCGGCATCAGCGCCAGCAGAGGAGAGTACCTTGGTTTCGTCGATGCTGATGACTACATTGCTCCCGATATGATATCGAAAATGTACGGGAGAGCGATGGAAACAGGAGCAGAAATAGTAATTTGCGGGGTGTATAAGGTGCGGGGAGGAGAAGCATATCCTCTCCTAACGTACGAAGGACTTGGAGTAGAAGAAAGTCAAGAGGCTATAGTGAGAACTATAATTCGCAATAGGAATGGTTCTTTATGTAATAAAGTGATATTAAGAGACTTAATTCAATATGAGGATTGTAATGCAACGAAAAACCTAGAATACGGTGAAGATTTGCTGCTTCTTTTTTTTGCATTGAGAAAAGCAAAAAAGGTTGCTTTCGTTGTTCAGAATCTTTACTATTATGTTGATAATCCAAATTCAGTCACACGTAACCCATCTTTGAAGGCTTTACAAGATTGTTTATTTGTTTATACTTATATTTATAATGCCTTTGCAGAATCTGCCAATAATCAATGGAAACGTTCCTCTCTTGATTTCTATTTTATGGGGTTGACAAACGCCTTGCGTCACATAAACAGAATTGCTTCATCAGACGAAATAGAGGAAGTGAAAAAAGAAGCAATTGATAAAATATGTCAAGTTAGTTTAATGCGAATAATAAAAAATAAAAACAAAAGAATTCTACTTGACTATATCTTAGTAAAATCTCGTGCTTTCGGTATTCTTTATTCAATATGGGAGGGTAAATTTTTCCAAAATCTAAGGAAACTCTGAAAAAGTCTCGGGCAAATTCCCCTTCAACTCTGTAAAATAGCGCTAATGAAAGGTTTCTTACCCCAGAAAATACGGGGAGATGAAGATCGATGAACCGCCAGCCAGAAAACGCTCGCGAACGCCTCCACTTCCACGGGATTGCTCGTCCGTATGTGCACCCAGTGCACCGCAGGGAAGTTGTAGAAAGCCAGGAGTTCCTCCCGGTCTTTGGTCAGGCAGTCAATCGCCTTGGGGTATTTTGGCCCCGTATTTGGCCGCTGCCCTGTCGAAGGCTTTCCTCGCTTCTTCCTTCGTCTCGGCCATCCAGATCTCGTGAAGGTCCGCCTTCATCTTGCCCTGGTGGGTACACCGGAGTAAATTGAGCCACCGTTCCGATGAAGTGGAGCCGGTGTTCCGACCAAACTGAGCCGGCCTTCCGACGGGAAAGCCATATTCAGAACCTTCTCATAAGATGGATGAACGCGTTGCATCTTGGACGTGAATCCATCTACAGGAGGTAGTCATGACAGACTATCGGGAGATACTTCGGCTGAACCATCAGGGAATAAGCGGCAGAGACATCGCGAAAAGCTGCGGATGCTCGCGCAACACCGTGGCGAGAGTGCTCGGCAAGGCTCGGGAGCACGGGATGACGTGGCAGAGTGCCGAGGAAAAGACCAACGGAGACCTCCGGGACCTCTTTTTCCCCGGTGTTCCGGCGCCGTTTTCCCGCACCAGGCCCGACTACGAGTACATCCACAGGGAGATGGGCAAAAGCGGTGTGACGCTCACGCTCCTGTGGCAGGAGTACTGCGAGAAGTGCCGAACAAACGGCGACATTCCCCTCATGTACTCCCAGTTCTGCCTGTGCTACCAGAAATACGCACAGAGCGCGGAAGCCACCATGAGACTGGTCCGCAGACCTGGAGAAAGCGCCGAAGTGGACTGGGCGGGGCAAAAGGCCCTCTGGCTTGACCCGGATACGGGAGACCGAATGGAAGCGCCGGTATGTATTCGTCGGTGTACTCTCCAGCAGCCGGTACGCGTACGTGGAGGCCTTCTCCGACCAGGACCAGGAGAGCCGGCTGACCGCGCACGTGAACATGTTCCGGTACTTCGGCGGCGTGCCCCGCATCCTGGTTCCCGACAACCTCAAAACCGGAATCACCAGGGCGGACAGGTACGACCCCGTCATCAACCGGGTCTACCGTGAACTGGCGGAACACTACGGCACGGCGGTCATCCCGGCGAGGGTCAGGAAACCCCGGGACAAACCGAATGCCGAAGGAACGGTCGGAATCGTCACCACGTGGATCCTGGCGGCGCTCCGGGACCGGGTGTTCTTCAGTATCCGTGAACTGAACGAGGGGATAGCCGAGAAGCTCGAGCGGTTCAACGCCAAACCCTTCCAGAAAAAGGAAGGCAGCAGGCTCGACGCCTTTCTCGCCGAGGAGAAGGCCGCTCTTCTGCCCCTGCCGGAAATCCCCTACGAGCTCTCTTCGTGGAAGAAGGCCATAGCGGACAAGTCGTACCATGTCTCTGTCGAAAAGATGCTCTACAGCGTCCCGTACGAATACATCGGCCACGAAATGGAGATCCGGCTGACCCGGAACGTCGTGGAAATCTTCTTCGACGGCCAGAGGGTATGCTCCCACACCCGGCTGAGGGGCCGTCCCGGCCAGTGCTCCACCGTACCGTCCCACATGCCGCCGGAGCACAGGAAATACAGCCTCTGGGACGGCAGCCGCTTCGTCTCGTGGGCCGAGGACGTGGGCCCCCACACAGCGGTCGTCATGCGGGGAATCCTCTCCGCCCACGCAGTCGAGCAGCAAAGCTACAGAAGCTGCTACGGCCTCGTCAGGCTCGGTGACACCTGCTCCTTCGAAAGACTGGAAGCCGCCTGTGAAAAGGCGCTGCTCTACACCCCCCGGCCGGGGTACAGGAACGTCAAGACCATCCTGACCACCGGACAGGACAGAGTGAAGACATCCCCTGCCGTCCCGGAAACGGCACGGCAGGACAAAGACAGTGAAAGCTACGGACTGGTCAGAGGTGCCGAGTACCACGGGGGAAAGAAATAATGCTGGACATGACGACGCTGAACAAGCTCCATGAACTCCGCCTTCACGCCATGGCGGAAAACTACAGAAGGCAGATGGAGGACCCCGCCTTCGGCTCCCTCGGATTCGAGGAACGGTTCGGGATGATGGTGGATTCCGAGTGGGCGCGGCGGCGGAGCACCCGTGTCGAGAACCTGATACGCAAGGCGGATTTTCACGACAGCGGCGCCTGCGTGGAGAACATCGAATACCACGACGACCGCAGGCTGGACAGGGGGCAGATAACGCGGCTGGCGTCGTGCTCCTATATCGACAGCGGCCAGAATGTAATACTCATCGGAGCCTCGGGATGCGGAAAGTCATTCCTCTCCTGCGCCCTTGGAGTGGCCGCCTGCAGACGCTTCTACTCCGTCCGGTACATCCGCCTCCCCGAGCTGCTGAACGAACTCGCCGTAGCCCGCGGCATGGGAGTGTTTGAAGACGCCCTCGAAGGGTACAGAAGGATTCGCCTGCTGATCCTCGACGAATGGCTTCTGTTTCCCCTGAACACCACCGAGGCGAGAGATCTGCTGGAAATAGTGGAGCGGAGGCTCGGGGTATCGTCCACCATCTTCAGCTCCCAGTTCACTCCTGAAGGATGGCACTCGAAGATCGGTGAAGGAGTCGTCGCCGATGCCATCCTGGATTCCCGGCCATTCATAACGAGGTTGCCGGGGAAATCACTATAAACCAAGCAATGATCGCACTTTGACAATCGTCGACTTGACCATCGCATCGTTACGTGTTACAATAAACATAACGAGGTGATGGGGGTCGTGGCAAGCATCGTCTTTCAAAAGGATAAACGTTCCGGAATCACCTATGCGTATGAATCGGCGTCCTACTGGGACAAGGAAAAACGACA
>NZ_SORI01000040.1 GCF_004366815.1 Aminivibrio pyruvatiphilus
GCGAAGGATGTTATGCCGCTTTCACCGCTCTTCAGTTCGATATGGATTTTCTTCGCCTTTTCCGTCATAATGAACGCACCTCTCTGGTGAAGGGTTGTGTCTTCGCAAACACTACCTTAGCACTGTTCTCCGAACAGTCCAGAGAGGTTTTTTATTTTTCAGGGTGCGGATTTAGGTCGAAAATTGTGCCTCCCACCACGGTCATGATGACGTTCAGATCGCCGTCAAGCCTCACCAGGTCGGCGTCCATGCCGGGGAGTATCGCTCCTCTTCGGCCTGCGGTGCCGAGGATTTTCGAGGGTGTCCCGGAGGCCATCCGGAGGGCGTCCTCCAGGGGGATTCCCGCCGAAACGGCGGTCCGGACGGCCCGGTCCATGGTGCAGACGCTCCCGGCGAAGCCGCTCCGGTCGGGAAGGCGGGCCACGCCCCCTTCCACCAGGACTTCACGGCCGTTCTTCAGGCTGCCGAGGACGGACGGCCCCTCGGGCATGCCCGCGCCCCGCATGGCGTCGGTGACCAGGGCCATCCGTTCCGGCCCCTTGACCTTGTGGATGAGCCGGAGCAGGCTCAGGGGGAGGTGGTGCCCGTCGGCGATGGCCTCCACGGTGACGGCGTCGAAGAGGTACCCCGCCTCCACCATGCCGGGGATGCGGCAGCTGTTCTCCCTCCGCACGGTGCTCATGGCGGAGTAGAAGTGGACCATGTGGCGGAAGCCGCTGTCCACCGCCGTCCGTACCTGTTCGAGGTCCGCGGCGGAATGGCCCATGGCGGGGAGGACCCCCCGGGCCGCCAGCCATGAGGCGCATTCGCAGGCGCCGTCCAGTTCCGGAGCCATGGTGACCACGGCGATCCTGTCCGACCTTGCGAGCAGCTTTTCGCACTCCTCCGCGGAGGGGGTGCGGAGGTAGTTGGGGTCCTGGGCGCCGGCCTGGGCAGGGGCGAGCCATGGCCCCTCAACGTGGACGCCGCCGATGCGGGCGCCTGCGGAGGCCCCCGCCGCTTTCCGGGCCCTGTCCGCCGTCTCCAGGGCGGCGAAGAAGGCGTCCATGTCCTCGTCTGCGGCCGTGAGGGCCGTGGGATAGAGGGTGGTGGTGCCGTGGCGGGCGTGGACCCGGCAGGCGGTGAGGAAGGCGTCGGCCGTTCCGTCCATGAAGTCCGCCCCTCCGCCTCCGTGGACGTGCATGTCGATGAAGCCGGGAACGAGCAGGTCCCCCTGCAGGTCGACGACTACATCGCCCTCTTCAGGGGCGATGTCCGGGGCGAGGGCGGAGATCACGGCGCCGCTGACGGCGGCGTCCATCCTGCGGAAGCCCGTGGGCAGCAGCACCGTGCCGCCGGTGAACAGGAGGCGGTTCATCTTCGTGTTCCTTCCTTTCCCCTCACCGGAAGCGGTCCGGCAGGTACCCCCCGGCGAGGGAGGCGGATTCCCGGTCGAGGTAGAGGGTCACGTCCGGGTGGGTCTTGAGGATGGACGCCGGAACTGCCGGGTCCACCGGGCTTTCCAGGGTTTTCCGCACCGCCTCGGCCTTGACCCTGAAGGGAACGGACACGAGGATGGTGCGGCACGCGAGTATCTGGCGGACCGAGGCCGTTATGGCCTGCTCCGGCACGTCGTCGGATGCCGGGAACCACCCCTCCCCCACCTGCTGCCGTCTGCAGGCATCGTCAAGGGTGACCAGCAGAAAGGGCTCTTCCGTCTCAAAATCGGCGGGGGGGTCGTTGAAGGCGATGTGGCCGTTCTCCCCGATGCCGATGAAGGCCACGTCCACGGGGGCTTTGGATATTTCCTCCGACAGGGCCTTCATGTTCTTCTCCACACCGCCCTCCCAGTTGACGAAATGGACCTTCCCGGGGTTCACCTTCGAGACGAACCGCTCCTGCAGGTACCGGCGGAAGCTTGCCCCATGGCTTTCGGGCAGGCCCACGTACTCGTCCAGGTGGAACATCTCCACCTTTGACCAGTCCACGGGGTGGGAGACAAGCTCCCGGAGGGTGCCGAACTGGGACGCTCCCGTGGAAAGCATCAGCCGGGCCCGGCCCTTTTCCTCCACGGTTTTCCGGAGCAGTTCGGCGCCCCGCTTTGCCGCCGCGGCGGCGAGTTCGTCGGGCGTGTCGAAGACAAGAATGTTCATTATACCCTCCTGCCGGCGCTAGAGCTTTACCCTCTCGCCCTTTTCGGCGGAGAGGTAGCCCGCGTAGGTGATCTTTATGGTTTCGTAGGCGAGGTCGAGCCCGGAGAGGGGCTGCCTGCCCGTGGCCACGCACTCCATGAAGTCCTGGGCTTCCTGGAGGTACCCCCGGGCGGATTCTTCGTCCAGCAGGACGTACTGCCAGCCCGCGGTGGTCTCCACCTTTTCGGTGAGATAGACGTCCTTCAGCACGGAGGCGTCGGCGGCGTAGGTCATCATGCCGTTGTTGGGGGCGATGTTGCAGACCAGGGTTCCCGTGTTGGTGTTGAACTCGATGAGGTTCCGCACGCCCCCGGTGACGAAGTCGCCCGAGAAGATGGTGGCCTTGGTGCCGTCGCCGAAGGTGAGGGAGAGCATGGACCAGTCCTCCACGTCCACGGGATTTGCGGCGATGAACCTCCGCTCTTCCTTCGTGAGCTTTTCCGTGACCACGCCGGTGTCGCACACCACGCTCTCCACGGAGAAGGCTTCTCCCCTGGCCTTCGCTTCCGTCATCTTGAGGTGAAGGACCGCCGACAGGGGGTGGCACCCCTGACGGATCATGGAGCCTCCGCCCGTCTGGGCCCACTCGGCGGCGTGCCAGGCGTGGGAGCCGCTGTGGCTTTCCTCGGCCTTGAGGAAGAGAATCTTGTCCCCCGTTTTCTTCAGTATTTCCGAAGCCTTGGCCACGGCGGGGGCGTAGACCCAGTCCTCGGCGTAGCAGAAGAGCCTGCCGCTTTTCCGGACGATGCCGGCGGTCCGCTCCATTCCCTCGAGGACGGCGTCGTACATCTTTCGCTTGCAGACCTTCCCCACGGGCTGCACGTCTCCCGGAACGCCGAAGTAGCCGGTGAAGGGCTTTTCGGAGATCACGTGCTTGCCGGCGGAAAGGAACTCCTCGATCATGACGGCGTGGAGCTGGGGCGGGGTGCAGATGTCCACCACGTCGATGTCGGGGTCTTTCATGAGGTCATGGTAGTCGGAGTACACCTTCGGGATGCCATAGGCGGCGGCGAAGTCCTTCGTGGTGTCGCTCCGGGCGCAGACAGCCTCCACCGAGGCCTGGAGCCCGTAGACCCGCTTGTAGGACTCCAGGTGGATGCGGGAGATGAATCCCGCGCCGACCATTCCGATTCTCACTTTTTTCATGAGGTTTCTTCCTCCTTCGTTATTTTTTCAGGCTCCGGAGCATCTTCCGGAAGAGGGTGCTTCTGCCGAGGACGACGGCGAAGGTGAGCAGCCAGAGGATGATGGAGATGGGGCGGGTGAAGAAGGGGGACAGGTCACCCCCGGTGATGATCATGGCCCGCCGGAAGTTGTCGTCCGCCATGGGGCCGAGGATGAAGCCCAGGACCATGGGGGCGGCGGGAAAGTCGTTGCGGCGCATGAAGTACCCCAGGATGCCGAAGAGGAACATGAGGTACACGTCGAAGAGCCGTCCGCTCACCGCGAAGGAGCCCACGCAGCAGAGGGTGAAGACCACGGGCATGAGGATCATCCGGGGCACCTGGAGCACCTTCACCAGGGGGCGGACCAGGGAGAGGCCCAGGACCGTCATGGCGATGGTGGACAGCAGGAAGATGGCGGTGACGGTACCGATGAAGAAGGGCTGCTCGATGGGCAGCAGGGGCCCGGGGCGGATGCCGTGGAGCCACATGGCGGCCAGGAGGACCGCGGCCGGGGCGCTTCCGGGAACGGCGAGGGTGAGCACCGGGATGACGGCCCCGCCGATGCAGGCGTTGTTCGCCGTCTCGGCGGCGATGAGCCCCTCATGGGACCCCTTGCCGAACTCCTCGGGATGGTCGCTGAACCGCTTGGCGGTGTCGTAGGCGATCCAGGAGGCCGTGTCCTCCCCCACGCCGGGGATGGCCCCCACGAGAACGCCGATGATCCCGGAACGGATTATGGTCTTCCAGTACCGGAAGAGGTCCCGGAGGGGCGGGATAACCTGCCGGACCTTCGTGCGGACGGTGTAGTCCCGGGGGCGCTGCATGACCTCGATGATCTCCCCCACGCCGTAGGCTCCCACGAGGACGGGGATGAGGGATAGGCCGCCCATGAGCTGGAGCTGGCCGAAGGTGAAGCGCGGAAGGGCCTGTATGGGGTCCTGCCCCACCTGGGAGAGCAGCAGCCCCGCAATGCCGGCGATCCACCCCTTCAGGGGGTCTTTGGGGGCGGTGAGGTTGCCGCAGATGACGATGCCGAAGATGGAGAGGACGAAGAACTCCCACGAGCCGAACTGGAGGGCGATCTTTCCCAGGAGGGGCGAGAAGACGGCGAGGCAGACCAGGCCGAAGAAGGTGCCGATCCCCGAGGAGGTGGTGGCCAGGCCGATGGCGTACCCGGCCTCGCCCCTGCGGGCGAGGGGGTTGCCGTCGATGCAGGTGGCGGCGTTGGCGGGCGTTCCCGGTATGTTGAGCAGGATGGCCGACCGGCTGCCCCCGTAGATGGACCCCACGTAGGTGGAGATGAGGACCACCATGGCCTGCTCGGGCATGAAGCGGAAGGTGAGGCCCGTGAGGAGGGCCACTCCCATGGTGGCCGTGAGGCCCGGGAGCATGCCGACGATGATGCCGAACCCGGTGGCCCAGAAGGCGTTGAAGATGCTGGTCGGGTTCATCAGTTCCAGAAATTCGGAGAACAGGACGGAAATGGACATGGCGGCATCCCTCCCTCAGGGCAGAAAGACGGCGAAGATTTTGTAGAAGACGAACCAGATGGAAACGGACGCGGTTCCGCCGATGAAGAGGGCCTTCAGGATGCCCGCGCCCCGGAAGAGGAGAATGAAGCCGGTGATGAAGGCGGCCGTGGCCGCCATGTAGGGCACCCGTCCGAGGAGCAGCACGTAGGCGCAGCAGAGGGCCACGGTCAGTACCGCCCGAGGCCCTTCTTTTTGCATCCAGGCAGGGCGGGCCGTCTCTCCTCCGCTGCCGTTCTCTTCGTCCTCTTCGGGGCAGAGAAGGGGGTTTTCGCCTGCGGCGAGCCGGGCGTAGAAATCGGGCTCCTTCCGGGACCGGATGACCAGGCGGAGGCCGCACAGGGCGATGAGGACGGCCAGGATGGCGGGGACGAGGCCGGGGGCGCCGAACCAGTCGTACCCCGTGTCCTTCCAGGGCAGAAGCAGGCTGCCGGCGAAAAAGGCCGCTCCCGTGAGGACAAGGGCGATGCCGGACGTCAGGTCTTTCTTTTCCATGGGCGTACCTCCGCGGGGAAGGGTGGGAAAAAGGAGGGGGGACATGCGCCCCCCTCCTGCCGGGTGATCTGTTTTAGGGCTTGGGGATTCCGTACTGGTCCGGGGAGTTCTTGATGACGCCGGATTCGAAGAGGAGCCAGCAGACCCTGGAGGCCTTGACCTCCATCTCCTTCTCCGCTTCCTCTCCGTAGAGGGTCACTACCTTGGACCCCCTGTCCGCGGCGAACTTCTTTATGGCGTCCGAGGCGGCGGCGGTCTTGAAAGCGGCGGTTATGGCCTCCTTCGCGTCCGCGGGGATGTCCTTGGGAAGGAAGAATCCGAACCGGTTCCCCACGCTGGGGAAGTCGGGAAGCCACTTGGTGATGGGCGGGATGGCGCCGTAGCCCTCCACGTCGAGGGGCTCGCCGTCCATGACGGCCAGGGCCTTGAGCTGCTTCGCCCGGAGCATTTCGGTCACTTCCATGGAGAGCTGCATGATGGCCTCCACCTCTCCCTTGACAGTGGCCGTCACCGCGGGGGCTCCGCCCTGGTAGGGAACGTGCCGGTACTCGAGGCCGGTGCCCATGCGGAAGAACTCCGCGGCCTGGTGGCCGCCGCTGCCGGTGCCCGCCGAGGAGACGGTGACCGGACGGGCCTTCATGGCATCCATGAGATCCTTCAGGTCGTTGAAGGGCGAGTTGGCGGGAACGCAGATGACGTTGGGCGTGAAGACCGCCATGAAGGAGGCGTAGTCCTTGTGGCTCTGCTTCAGCATGTCGAGGGCCTGGTAGGTGACGATGCTGCCGTCGGCGTTGGCCGACCATGTGTAGCCGTCCCGGGCCGCGTCGAACATGGCCTGGGTTCCGATGGCGCCTGCGCCGCCGGGGGTGTTGGTGACCGAGAGGCGGGTTCCGAGCAGTTTTTCCATTTCAGCGGCGAGGGTACGGGCGGTGAGGTCCGACGCGCCGCCGGGGCTCCAGGGGACGATGACGTTCACAGGTTTTTCCGGCCACGCGGCGAAAGCCGCGCCGGAAACCGCAAGGATCAGGACAAGGACCGTCATGGCGCTGATGAAGCGGATACTTTTCATCTTCTTCAATCCCTCCTGTGCAGTAAGATCTGTCAAAACATTCTACACTTTAAAATTTGCCCGTGTCAACGGCGGGGGCCCTTTCCACCCCCGGTGCCTTCCTCCGTTTCTGCGGCGGGTTGGCCGCCCTTTTCCGGAAGAAAACCCTGCCCGGTCTTTTTTTTCTTGTTAAAAACTATTATTAGAGTTATAATTTTTATAACGTTTTCAAAAGGCCAGCGGTGATGCATCGCCGCTGGTACATTTATGTGTATCGAGGAGCGTGGATATTGCAATGATACGGCGTTTTCTTCGTTTTACGGCAGCTGCGGCACTTGTTGGTGCGCTTGCCCTTCCTCTCGGGGCGGCCGAGCTTCCGAGGGTGAGCCTCGGGTACATTTTCACGACCCACCAGCAGCCTATCATGGTGGCTATGGCGAAGGGCGAGGCTTTCGAGCCCCTGGGAACATACCTCAAGCCCGTGGTGGAGAAAGAACGGTACGATCTGATCGCAGACGGCGCACCGGTGGCACGGCTCACCATCGTGGTGACGAAGAGCGGCTCGGAGATGGCCACACTCTTCGCTCAGAACCACCTGAACATAGGGCTCGGCTCCCTTCCGGCGATGATGTCTTCCATTGACGGCGGTACGCCGATCAAAGTGCTCTGCCCTGTCCATACCGAGGGCATGGGGTTCGTGGTCGCCTCCGACAGCCCGGTGAAGGACTGGGATTCCCTTCTCGCGGCAATCCGCGGCGGGTCGAAGCCCTACCGCATAGGCTATCATTCACCCACCAGCGCACCGAAGATCGTCCTCGAAGGCGCGCTTCTGGAAGCCGGGCTGAAACTCACCCACGACGGAGCGGACCTCTCGGCGAACGTGCTGCTCGTGGACCTCAAGTCGACGGGAAATCTCGCCCCCGCACTGACCAGCGGCCAGGTGGACGCATGGGTCGGCCCGGACCCCTTCCCTGCGGTGGCTGAAGTCCGGAAAACAGGCAGAATCGTCTTCGACCTCAGGGAACTTCCTCCCGCAGGACGGTGGTCCAGCTTCCCCTGCTGCGTGGCGGCCGCCAGAACGGATTTTCTGGCCGACCACCCCGAAGTCGCCCGAGCCGTGGTGAAACTGCTCACCGCCGCCTCGGAATGGAGCAACACGAACCCCCAGGAAGCCGGGCTCATCGGCGCCCGGTGGATCGGCATTCCCGAAGAAGCCACTGAGCACTCCACCATCGCCTACGGCACCGAGCCCAGCGATTCATGGCTCAAGGGCGCCGGAGTCTACCTCGACGTGCTGAACGGCATGAACAGCTTCAAGGGCTCTCTGAAGGGAAAGACCCTCGAAGAGGCTGTTCCGCTGGTTTTCGACTTTTCATTCAACAAATAATCACCGGAAGAATCTCGAATTTCCGGTTTCCCCCGCGCAGGGAAGATTCCCTTTTTCTCACTTGAGGGGGTCTTCCCTGCGCCCGTGGAGACAGAAAGGATTTGGACCTATGCGGCATCTGAAAGCGGTTTTCGTTTCTCTTTTCGTTCCTGCGCTCTTTTTGATCCTGTGGGCGTACATGGCGGAACGGACAGGCAATGATGTTATTCTTCCCCCGATCGGACAGGTTGCGGCCCACTTCGCATCGCCCGGAACCCCCTTGATCGGCATGGGGTCCCTCGTCTCCAACATCCTTATCAGCATGCTCCGCGTGCTCGTCGGATATTCCGCGGCGGTTCTCCTGGCCGTTCCCGCCGGGTTGCTTCTCGGGCATAAAAGACAGCTCTCGAAACTTTTTACGCCCTTTCTCGGCCTTTTCCGGCCCATTCCGCCCCTGGCCTGGGTTCCGCTCGTGCTGGCATGGTTCGGGGTCGCCAGCTTCGCCACTCTCTTCGGCGTGGAGGAGGGGGCATGGTACGTCTTCCTGAACAACCTGAAGTTCTCCATGGTCTTCATCATCTTCATCGGCGCGTTCTACCCCATCCTTTCCGGGACCATGCACGGCGTCTCCGGCGTCCGCTCGATTCTTGTCGACTCGGCGCGGGTTTTGGGAGCCTCCGACCGGGACATTTTTCTCAAGGTGCTGCTGCCGGCATCCCTGCCGTCCATCGTGAACGGCCTCCGGATCGGGCTGGGCGTGGCATGGATGTGCCTCGTTTCGGCCGAGATGCTGCCCGGAAGCATCTCCGGAGTGGGCTACCTGATCACCCACGCCTACACCGTCGCCAGGACGGATATCGTCATCACGGGCATGATCACCATCGGACTGCTCGGCGCCGCCATGGACCACGGGTTCCGCTTCGTGGAGGAACGGAGCTTTCAATGGCAGCGTCTCACGAGGTAGGAACGATGAGCGGCGGTGTCATCATGGAAGCGATGAATATCTGCAAGACCTTCACCTCCAGGGCCGGAAAAGAGCTGAGGGCGCTGGACTATGTTTCCCTCGCCGTCAGGGAGGGTGAATTCGTCTGCCTTCTGGGCCCCTCCGGCTGCGGCAAGTCCACCCTGCTCCGCATCCTTGCAGGGCTGGAGACCGCCTTCGAGGGAACCGTTTCCAGCGAGGGAGAGCGTGTCCTGGGGCCCGACCGGAAACGGGGCATGGTCTTTCAGGAGTATTCCCTCTTTCCCTGGCGGACCATCGAAGAGAATGTCGCGGCAGGGCTGGAATTCGCAGGGATACCGCCCGCCGGGCGCAGGGAGCGGAGCCTCCGGTTCCTGGACCTGGTGGGGCTTTCGGGTTTCGCCCATTCACTCCCCCACGAACTTTCGGGAGGAATGCGCCAGCGGGCTGCGATTGCCCGGGCGCTGGCCGCCGACCCGAGGATTCTGCTTATGGACGAGCCCTTCGGCGCCCTGGACGCCCACACGCGCATTCTGCTGCAGAAAGAGCTGCTGAGAATCTGGAGCGCCTCCCGGAAAACCGTGGTCTTTGTCACCCTGGATTCCCGGCCATTCATAACGAGGTTGCCGGGGAAATCACTATAAACCAAGTAATGATCGCACTTTGACAATCGTCGACTTGACCACCGCA
>NZ_SORI01000041.1 GCF_004366815.1 Aminivibrio pyruvatiphilus
TTAAAATGACGCTTTCGTATCCTGGAAGTTATGAACTCCGGAGCAGATGGAGCTCATGAGACGGAGTTTTGAAGGCCAGTCCGACAGGCTCCTAGGAACCGTAGTCTCAGAAGGATTATCAGCATAATAGAGCAACGCAGCCGCTTTCATAGACCTAAGGTTACTCACGATCTTCGTCGCTTCGGCCTTGTCTGTTCCGCTGCCGGCCACGAGGAGCATGGCTCCGGCCAGGATGCCGATGATGATGATGACGATCAGCAGTTCGACAAGGGTGAATCCTGTGCGCTTCTTCATAACTTTTTTCATGGGTTTTCCCCTCCTGTATGATGGTGTGTTGCTCTTGCTGCCTGTTGCGTATAACGTTTACCGCTCATTTTCGGGCGGATTGTTTTTGGGCGCGGTGGGGCGGTGGTGAAAAAACGAGAATCAAAATCGAGATCCTTCCCCTTCGGGGATACTGCGCGATCGCGATGCTCGGGATGACAAGAAACACGCTTGTTCGGGATGACAAAGGACAGAGTCAAATGCGAGATCCTTCGTCGCTTCGCTCCTCAGGATGACAAACCCGAGATCCCTCGCGTTGCTCGGGATGACAACAAACCGAGATCCTTCGTCGCTTCGCTCCTCAGGATGACAAAACCTAAGGAGCGGTCCTTAGTGTTACTCAGGATGACAAGCTTTTTCCGATCCTCCCCTTTCTCCGACCGTCCGGTTCTCCTCTTCTCTACATCATGGTCTGTATGGCGGTGACGATGGGCGTGAAGATGGCCAGCGCCACCAGGGCGACGATGCCGCCCACGAATATGATCAGTACGGGCTCCAGTATGGAGGTGAGGCGCTTGATTTTTTCGTCAAGCTCCATTTCGAACCATCCGGCAACCTTGTCCAGCATGGTTTCGAGCTGGCCGGTTTCCTCGCCCACCTTCATCATGTGGGCGATCATCACCGGAAAGACGGGGATGTTCTTGGCCGTGTCGCCCAGGGAGGCGCCCTTGCGGGCGGCGTCCCGGAGGGAGGTGTAGGCCTTGCCGATGACGGCGTTGTCGGTGACTTCGGCGGTCATCTCAAGGGACTTGAGAATGGGCACGCCGGAGTCCACCAGGGAGGCGAGGGTCCGGTTGGACCGGGCCATGGCGCTCTTGAAGAAGATGTCACCCACCATGGGAAGGCGGAGCTTCATGGCGTCCATGGCGGGCTTGGTGTCCTTGTTCTTTGCGAGCATGGAGACTGCCACTCCGAAGAGAAGGACGGCCAGCAGGGGGATGTACCAGAATTCGGCCATCCACTCCGAGAAGTTGAACACCTGGACGGTGAGGGTGGGCAGAGGGACGTTGAGCCCCCGGAAGACCTGGGAGAACCGGGGCATGACCACGGTGACCAGGATGTAGAGGATGAAGAAGGCGAAGAGAATGACCACCGCGGGGTAGGTCACGGCGGAAACGATTTTCCTGCGGAGTTCGTCCTGGCGCTCCAGGAAGGTGGCCAGTCGGTCGAGGGATTCGTCGAGCTTGCCTCCTTCCTCGCCTGCTGAGACGATGGAGACCATGAGGGTGGAAAATTCTGCCCTGGTCCGCAGCGCGCCGCTGAGGGAGAATCCTCCGTCCACGGCCATCTTGACCCGGCGGATGGAGTCGGCGAGGCGGGGGTTCTTTGTCTGGTCCACGAGGATGTTCAGGGCGTTGCCCAAGGTCACGCCGGCCTTGATCATGGTGGCGAGCTGCCGGAAGAAGATGACCTTGTCCCTCAGGGGGACGGAGCCCATGCGGTGGAGAATTTCCCGGAAGGATTCGCCGCCCTTTTCCCTTCCGCTGCGGGTGAGGGTGATGGGCATCATGCCCCGTTCCCGCATGGTGGCAACGGCGGCGTCCTGGGAATCTCCCTGGATGACACCCTCGACGATTTTTCCTTCAGGTGATCGCGCCTTGAATTTGAATTCCATATTCCGTCACCTCGGCTCGTCTTTCTTGTATACCGACTTTTCCCCGGACATTCAGGTTATTTTTGAAATAGTATTCACAGTTTGGATTCTAACAAACGCCCGCCCCCGTTAAAATAGGGCTTCAGACTCATTCTGCAGGGGTTTTGGCGTCAGTTCTGGCCGAAGAGGATCCTCTGGAGATCCTTGGGGTCGTAGGCGTAGGCCATGGCGGTATCAACGGGAATCAGTCCCTCGTTGACCTTGTCGGCGAGGCACTGCTCCATTGTGTGCATTCCCGAGCTTGCCCCCGTCTGGATGAGGGTCTTGATCTGGTTTGTCTTTCCCTCCTTGATGCAGTTCCGCACGGCGGGGTTGGCGAAGAGGATTTCCGTGCCCACCACCCGGCCGCCCGTGGGGCGGGGGATGAGTTGCTGGGAGCATATCCCCACGAGGACGGCGGAGAGCTGGATGCGGATCTGCTGCTGCTGGTGGGGGGGGAAGACGTCGATGATCCTGTCGATGGACTGGGCGGCGTCCTGGGTGTGGAGGGTGGCAAAGACCAGGTGGCCCGTTTCGGCGGCGGTGATGGCCGAGGAGACGGTTTCCAGGTCGCGCATTTCGCCGATGAGGATGACGTCGGGGTCCTGCCGGAGCACCCGCCGGAGGGCCTCGGCGAAGCTGCGGGTGTCGATGCCCACCTGCCGCTGGTGGATGATGGATTTCTGGGACTTGTAGACGTATTCCACAGGATCCTCGATGGTGACCACGTGGTCACGCCGCTTGCGGTTGACTTCGTCGATGAGGGCGGCGAGGGTGGTGGTTTTGCCGTGGCCGGTGGGCCCGGTGACGAGGAAGAGGCCCCTTCGCTGTCCGGTGACCTCGAGCAGGCACCGGGGCAGGCCCAGTTCCTCGATGGACCGGATTCTCATGGGGATGAGCCGGAGGGCCAGGGTCATGTTGCCCGATTCGAAGAAGCAGTTTCCCCGGAAGCGGGCTTCCTCCCCCGTGGGGGCATGGTAGGTGAAGCTGAAGTCGTATTCCCTGCTCTGCCGGTAGGAGGCCATCTGCTCGGGCAGCAGGATGTCGGATATGGCCTGTTCCACGTCCTCCTGGGCAAGGGATGGGAGTCCCGCCACCGGATGGAGGTCGCCGTCGATCCGGAAGCACGGAAGATGACCGACGCCGAGGTGAAGATCGCTTGCGCCCGAACGGAGCACTTCCGCCAGTAGATCGTGTATCCTGATTTGCATTTCGTTCACCTCGCCTTATTTAAAAGGTGGTCGTCAGAACTTCTTCCACGCTTGTTCTGCCTTCGAGTATCTTGCGGATGCCGGATTTTCTGAGGCTTTTCATGCCGTTGTTCAACGCTTCCCTTCTGAGGACGTCGGCGGATGCTCCTGAGACGATGAGCTGCCGGATGGAGTCGGTTATGGCCATGATCTCGAATATGGCGGACCGGCCGCGGTACCCCGTGCCCCGGCATTCGTTGCACCCCACCGGGCGGAATACTTTTGTCCCTGCAGGGACGTCCAGGGTTTCGGCGACTTTTTCGGGCAGTTCGTATTCTTCCTTGCAGGCGCTGCACAGGCTCCGGACGAGGCGCTGGGCGATGACGGTGAGCAGGGAGGAGGATACGAGGAAGGGCTGGATGCCCATGTCGATGAGCCGAATGGCGGCGCTGGGGGCGTCGTTGGTGTGGAGGGTGGAAAGGACGAGGTGCCCCGTGAGGGCGGCCCGGATGGCGAGCTGGGCCGTTTCTCCGTCCCGGATCTCTCCCACCATGATCTTGTCGGGGTCCTGGCGGAGGATGGAGCGGAGGGTGTTGTTGAAATTGAGGCCCGCCCGCTCGTTGACCTGGACCTGGCCGATGCCGAAGATGGTGTATTCCACGGGGTCCTCCACGGTGACCACGTTGACTTCCGGCTTGTTGATCTGTTCGAGGACCGAGTAGAGGGTGGTGGATTTTCCGCTTCCCGTCGGCCCGGTGACGAGGACGATGCCGTAGGGGGCGTTGCAGACCTGGTCCACTAGAAGTTTATCGTCTGCGTCGAGTCCGAGCTTGGTGAGGCCGACCATGGCGTTGCCCTGGTCGAGGATACGGATAACGATCTTCTCACCATAGATGGTAGGCAGGGAGGAGACCCTGAGGTCCACCCTGCGGCCGAGGACCTTGATGAGGATTCGTCCGTCCTGGGGACGCCTTTTTTCTGAAATGTCCATGGCGGACATGATTTTCATTCGGGAGGAGACGGCAGGGTGCAGGTGCTTGGGGAAGTCGAAGGCGTTGAAAAGCTGGCCGTCGATGCGGTACCGCACCCGGGTGTTCTTCTCGAAGGGCTCGATGTGGATGTCAGAGGCGCCTTCCCTGACCGCCTGCTCGATGACCTGGTTCACGAGCTGTATGACCGGCGCGTCGTCGGGGTTGGCTTCTCCCATGGCCTGGGTGAGGTCGATGTCTCCCACGGCGGTGTCCATGAGCTCGAGGCTTGCGTCTTCCATGGACTCCTGGATGCTGTAGAGCCGTTCGAGGTTCCGCTCGATTTCCGACGGCGAGGCGATGCCTACTTTGATATCCATGCCCGTGAGCATGCGGATTTCGTCCTGGGCTATGATGTCCAGGGGGTCGGACATGGCGACCAGCAGGGTGTTGCCGTCCTCAACCGAAAGGGGTATTGCGTGGAGGCGCCGGGCAACGTTTTCCGGTACCATCCGGAGTGCTTCGGGCATGGGGCGGTACCGTGACAAAGAGTAAATCTGGAGCTTGAGGAGGGCACTCAGGGCGTCGAGGAGCTTCCCCTCGGTGAGGGAGCCGTTCTTGACCAGCGTTTCACCGAGCCGCAGGCCGTTCGACTTCTGATCGGCAAGGGCTTGTCCGAGTTGTTCCGGGGTTATGGCTCCCGATTCGACGAGAAGATCTCCCAATCGCAGCGCTTTGGTCATATGATCTACCGCCCAGCATTGTTTGATAGTTACATTACAATGATGATAGCGCAAGAATGGTGATTACACAACGTGATACGTCAGAAATGTGGCGGATATTATTGCCGTACAGTTTGTTTTTTTAAGGGTTTTAAGGGGGGACGACAGAATGGTGTCATCCCGAGCGAATGCGATCTCGTCCCCGGAGGGGAGGGATCTCGGGGTTGAGCAATCCCAAAAGCAACCCCGAGATCCTTCGTCGCCAAAACCGCTCCTCAGGATGACAGCAAGGGCAGATCCCTCGGTCCCCTCCGGGGATGCTCCCTCCGGGGATGCTCCCTCCGCTGCGCTCTGGATGCTGCGCGAGCGCTCCGCTCAGGATGACAGACAAGGGCAATTCCGAGGCCTCTCGATCGCTTCGTTCGGGACGACAGGCAAAAGTAACCCCGAGGCCAGGTTTATAGTTCTGTCATCCTGAGGGCGGGTTTTGCCCGAAGGATCTCGGGTTTGAGAAATCCAGAACCAAGAGCAGATCCTTCGCTCCGCTCAGGATGACAAACAAGGGCAAACCCAAGACCGGTGGTTTATGGCTTTGTCATTCCGTGCAAAGGAGGAATCTCGGGTTTGAGGGCGTTTAGAATCAAAGACAGGTTTTATGGTTGGTTTTGTCATCCTGAGGGCGGGTTTTGCCCGAAGGATCTCGGGTTTGAGAAATCCAGAACCAAGAACAGATCCTCCGCTCAGGATGACAGACAAGGGCAACTCCGAGGTCTCTCGATCGCTTCGCTCGGGACGACAGGCAAAAGTAACCCCGAGACCAGGTTTATAGTTCTGTCATCCTGAGGGCGGGTTTTGCCCGAAGGATCTCGGGTTTGAGAAATCCAGAACCAAGAGCAGATCCTTCGCTCCGCTCAGGATGACAAACAAGGGCAAACCCAAGACCGGTGGTTTATGGCTTTGTCATTCCGTGCAAAGGAGGAATCTCGGGTTTGAGGGCGTTTAGAATCAAAGACAGGTTTTATGGTTGGTTTTGTCATCCTGAGGGCGGGTTTTGCCCGAAGGATCTCGGGTTTGAGAAATCCAGAACCAAGAACAGATCCTTCGCTCCGCTCAGGATGACAGACAAGGGCAACTCCGAGGTCTCTCGATCGCTTCGCTCGGGACGACAGGCAAAAGTAACCCCGAGGCCAGGTTTATAGTTCTGTCATCCTGAGGGCGGGTTTTGCCCGAAGGATCTCGGAGTTAAGAAATTTTAGAATCAAGACCAGATCCTTCGCGTTCGCTCAGGATGACTACTCTTGAAGTTTTACCCTCCCGGTGCTATTGTTTCATGTAACGAATTCGATGAAAGGGAGGATTGCGATGGGTATTCAAACCAGGGACCGTGTCCGGAAGCACAGAAAGTTGATGGCTCAGTCAGGAATGCGGCCCATACAGATTTGGGTCCCTGACACAAAGAGGCCGGAATTTGTCCGGGAATGCCGCCGTCAATCCCTGTTGCTTCAGAACGATGTTCAGGAACGGGAGGTTTTGGACTTTATCGCCGCCGCATCGGACACTGAGGGCTGGGAATGAGGCGGGGCGATCTTATTACCATCGCTCTCCAGGGTGATTATGGCAAACCCCGCCCTGCTCTCGTGATTCAGTCCGATTTGTTCGATGAGCATCCTTCCGTTACGGTTCTTCCTGTGACCAGCGACCTTCGGGATGCGCCGATTTTCCGGGTTGCTCTTGAACCTGGTGAGAAAAACGGCCTCACAAAACGGTCGCAGGTCATGGTAGACAAGGCTATGACGATTCCCCGGGAGAAGGCGGGTGAGCCCTTCGGGCGGATAAGCGATACGGAGATGCTCACCGTGACTAGGGCTTTGGCCGTGTTTCTGGGGTTTGCTTAGGCGAAAGTCTGTTTTACCCATTGGTGTCATACCGAGCGAAGGCGATCTCGTTCCCGGAGGGGAGGGATCTCGGGGGTGATTCTGAAGGCCCAAAGTGCAGATCCTTCGCTCCGCTCAGGATGACAGACCTAAGAGCAGATACCTCCCTCCGCTGCGCTCTGGATGCTGCGCGATCGCTTCGCTCAGGATGACAGCAAGGGCAGATCCCTCGGTCGCTGCGCTCGCTCGGGATGACAAACAAGGGCAACCCGAAGTCAAGAACAGGTCCCTCGGTGGATGCGCTCCCCTCGGGACGACAGCAATGGCTCTGTCATCCCGAAGGCCGGGTTTATGGCCGATCTCGTTCCCGGAGGGGGAGGGATCCCGCAGTTGAGCAACCCAAAAGCAAACCCGAGATCCCTCGGTCGCTGCGCTCGCTCGGGATGACAAACCTAAGACCAGATCCTCCCCCTCCGGGGATGCTCCCTCCGCTGCGCTCTGGATGCTGCGCGAGCGCGATCGCTCCGCTCGGGATGACAGACAAAAGAGCACGAAAAAAGCGGAGAATCTCCGGCTGTGGCCGGAAACTCTCCGCTTCGCAATGCTCTGTTTCATCTGTAATCCAATAAAAAAAGGACTT
>NZ_SORI01000042.1 GCF_004366815.1 Aminivibrio pyruvatiphilus
CCCTTTTCCTTGGAGCGGCGGGGTATTTCCTTATCACAAAGGCACGAAACAGCGAAGGGAGGAACGATTCATGAGACTTTTTGCGGCTCTTTGCACCATTATCGCAGGACTGGCGGTTTAGGCCGGGATTTACTCCGGAGCCGACAGAATATATCCTCTCGTCTTCGCAAGGGGGGAAAAAGGGATTGTGCAGCTTTTCGCCCTGAACCCCCTCTATCAGAGACTTCAGGCCAGGGGTGCTGAACCTCACCCCCCGCAGGGGTGGGAAAACCCACCCCTGCGGGGGGTGAGGACAAATGCACCCGGAGGGGGTACTCTGGCTGCAGGCGAGGGGAGGACGAGACAGGGAGAGAATTTCCGGGGCAGGAAAAGATGGAAAACCTGGAGACAGTCAGGGGAGGAAAAAAGGGGGGACTTCATCCCTGAGGATTCTCCCGAGAGAAAAAAGATTTCTGTAGAAAACCTGTGCTGAATAATACAAAACTTGTAAAAAAAAAGGTTTTTGCTATGATCAAGCAGATAAACAGGGAAGACTGAACGAGGTCTGCCTGAGAAAACAAATACCTGCCAAAACGAACCGCCCGGGGAGGCAGTGAAGAGGAATCCAAAGCCCCACTGCCGGCAGTTCCCCCCTCTTCGGGGTCTCCCTGACCCCCGTTCCTGACCGCTGAGTTTAATGAAAGCAACAGGCCGGCTTGGCATCACTCTCCATTTTAGAGCCG
Organism: Aminivibrio pyruvatiphilus; assembly: GCF_004366815.1. NCBI lineage: Bacteria > Thermotogati > Synergistota > Synergistia > Synergistales > Aminobacteriaceae > Aminivibrio > Aminivibrio pyruvatiphilus. The sequence continues at coordinate 723 of NZ_SORI01000042.1, forward strand.
GAAGAGGAGGTGGTACGATAATTTTTTCTGCTCCCTCCGCCTCAGGAGAAGGCGGGATGCGCTGACTTCGGATACCTCTGGCCCCTGTGGCCTGCACGGAATGGGGAGAATGTACAAAATGACAACTACAGAAAGGGTGGGGAATGTATGAGTATTTTTAACCGAATGGCGGATATCTTCAAGTCGAACGTGAACGAGGCTCTCGACCGTATGGAGGATCCGGAAAAAATGGTGAAACAGATGATCATCGAGATGGAAGAAGGGCTCGTCAAGGCCACTTCCGGCCTGGCCAAGGCCATGGCCAACGAAAAGAATCTCCAAAAGCAGCAGGCTGTGGCGGCTAACCAGGCGCGGCAGTGGGAGGAAAAAGCAACCATGGCCCTCAAGGGGGGGAATACCGACCTTGCGAAACAGGCCCTCTCTAAAAAGGTCGTTTACGACGGCCAGGTTCAGCAGTACCAGGCAATGGTGACCCAGGCATCCAACACCACGTCTCAGCTTCGGATGCAGCTTGATACCCTCAAGGGGAAGCTGGACGAAGCGAGAATGAAACAGTCGACTCTCGTCGCCAGATCCCAGACGGCGAAAACCCAGAAGGAATTTTCCACCATCCTTGGTACCAACGTGGGGCAGGGGGCTTTCGCGAAGTTCGACAAGATGGAGAAGAAGATCGAAGGCATGGAAGCGGAAGCAGAGGCTTTCTCAGAACTCTCCGGAGAGGGCCCCGCAGATGACCCCTTCAAGTCCATGGAAAAGGATATGCAGGTTGACGACGAGATGGCGAAGCTTCTTGAGAAAATGAACCTTGGAGGCGGGGCAAATGCATAAGTTTCCTCTGTTCAAGGACGGAATCAATGAGGCGCTTCTGAAAAGCGTGGAGCAGAAGACGGACGCCTGGCTGAAGGAACTCTTCGATGAAGGGGACCTGACAAAGGTGGACAACATCACGTCCTTCTCCTTCGGCAGCGCCACTATCCAGGTAATGGTGGTTCCGTGGCATTCTGAGGACGTCCTCGTGAAGGTCTTTTCCTACCTTGCTGAAAACGTGGACCCCTGCAAGGTTGCCGGAGATTTTCTTCGGCTGAATTCAGACCTGCCCCTGGGGCGGTTTTCCCTTATCTTTGATAATACCGTCATGTTCTCCTGTTCTCTGCCTGCGGCGAATCTCGACAGGAACGAACTCGTGGGGGCTCTCCAGACGGTGGCTGTTTACGCGGACCAGTATGACGACATCCTGAAGGAGCAGTACGGCTCCGAACACTGCGCCAAAATCCAGTAGGAGAGATAATCATGAATATGACAGCTATTGTTGTGGGAGCCCTTGTCGCCGTCCTGGGAGTTTACCTGGCCGTGGTGCAGAAAAAGAAGACCGAAGGCCTTGTGATAGAGCTCAAGTTCATGAAGCCGGTCTCCCTTCCGGAGATTGTAGCGAATATGGAAAATCTGGAAAAGGAAGGTCTGGCCGAGGGGTACCGGGATATGGTTCAGACAAACGGAAAGGCCGTCACTGAAGAAGAGGTGACGGCCCCCTACAGCAACAAAGTCTGTGCTTATTTTGAGGCCACGGTGACCCGGGAGTACGAAGAGGAAGAAGTTACCAAGGATAAGGACGGAAACACCCAAAGGCGCCGCGTCCGCCGTTCCGAGGAAGTCGGAAGCCAAAAGAGTGACGCCCCCCTCTATCTGAAGGACGGTGACGTCAAGGTCGCCCTCGACCTCGACGGAGCGAATCTCCAGCTCAAGGATGGAATCGACCGGTTCGAACCCTATAAAGACGACAATACCTACGAGTTTTTCGGTCTTCGTTTTACGAACCATGCGGGAGCGCGGACCATTGGCTTCCGGTATAAAGAGCAGATCATCCCCCTTAATCATCCCCTCTACGTGGTGGGAGAGCTTCGTTCCTCCGCCGATGAACTTCACATCGGTAAGCCCTCAGAGAAGGGAAAACCTTTCATCATCTCTGTGAAGTCAAAGGACGAAGTGACGGTTGGGGAAGAGAACAAGGCGAAGATGTTCCTCTACGGCGGCATCGCTCTCGTGGTGGCGGGAATTGCTATCGCGATAATCTGGATGTAGGAAAGGGAGGGCATAATCATGATGGTAAGAAAAAAATCCGGAATAATTTTTGCTTTAATGGCGTGTATTCTGCTCTTTGCGGGGTCGGTCTGGGCGGCTGATCCGGGATATTCGAAAAGCTCTATGGGTCCCAAGCTCACTAATGGCATAACTGAAGAATTTGTTGCCATGGTACGGGAAGACGAGGCCATCCAGAAGGGGAAGCCCCTTCGCCTCGGCAGCGGCATAAAAGACGGCGACCTCGCGAAACTTGCGTCCCTGGCGGATGTACTCACGGGGCTCGAGATCGAATCCACCGATCTGACGGATCTTTCTCCAATTTCCTCCCTTACCGGCCTCACATATCTCAAGCTGGATCGGCTCAAGGAAGTGAAGACCCTCGCGCCCCTTGGCGCCCTCGTCAATATGAAAAAGCTTGTCATCAAACAGGGTGAGTACTCCGACCTCGCTTTCCTCAGGGGGATGAATGACCTTGAGGAGCTCGAGTTTTTCATGCAGCCGAAGACTATCAAGGATATAACCTCCCTTCAGGGAAAGACGAAGCTGAAAAGACTGATCTTCAACGGCGCACCAATTACGGACATATCCCCTCTTGCCGGCCTTGAAGCCCTTGAGGAACTCGATCTTTACATGACGAAAGTCGAAGATCTCTCTCCTCTTGCCGGACTGAAGAATCTGAAGAAGCTGAGCCTGTACTCCATTCCCGCAAAGGATATGACCCCTGTGGGGAATCTCACAGGACTGCAGGACATCTGGATTTACGCCACGAAATTCGAGGACTATTCTCCCCTTGCGAAACTCGTCAATCTTGAAAGCCTGAGAGGGGGCCTTTCCAAGCTTGACACTCTGGAGTACGTTGCATCCATGCCCAAGCTGAAGATTGTGAGAATGATGAGCGAAGATATCATTCACTTTGCGCCCCTGGCGAAATGCCCCGACCTGGAGGAGATCTCCCTCGAAAACGTGACAGGAGTTATCGACCTCACATCCTTCAGCAGTCTTGCGAAGCTGAAATCTCTGAATCTGCAGCGTTCAAAGATAAAAAATCCCGAGGGGATTCTCGGCCTCGAGCGACTCGAGAAGCTGTACCTTCAGAAGACAGAGGGAATTGCCGATTTCTCCGTATTCAAAGATCTGCCCAGACTGAAGTATATCTATGTCAAGGGCGACCAGTATCCGAAGGAGCAGATCGAGCCCTATGGAGAGAAGGCAAAAGTAGAGAAGTAGAGTGCCCTTTCCTCAGAAGGGGTGAAGGAGATATGTCAAAAAAAATACTTGATGAAAGAGAAAAAATCCTTCCCGGGGGTAAAATCCTACGGAAAGGGCCTTCAAAGGCGGAGATGAAGATCCGGCTTCGTCTTGACCCTTACTCCCTGACGAAAAAGGAGACCGAAGTCACCCTTTTGCTGCTTGAGGGGTGGAAACGGGATGAAATTCTCGCGAGATGTTCCATCGGCAACAACACCCTGAAGTCCCATATCCGCCAGATTTATCAAAAGTTGGGGGTAGCGGACCGAACCGGTCTCTCGGAGAAATTCCTGAATTTTTAGTTTTCAGTTTTTTCCCCTGCGCTGGGAGTTCAACCCCGTCCCGTATTCGGATGAACTCCCTGCGAAGGGGCAGCAAAACAGAAAGGAGCGATACCTGTTGAAAAAGTCCCTTCTATTTTTCGCAGCCGCGGTGCTCTCTTTGTTCAGCATCCTTGTTCCCGGGGCAGACGCGGCAGAAGAACAATGGATATCCTACGTCAATGAACGTTTCGGCTACTCCATTGAATACCCTGATATTTTCTCGGATATCCAGGAGTCGGACAACGGCGACGGCGTGTGGCTGAGTTTTGAAACCGACAAATACGCGCTGACACTCTCGGGAGGTTACAATGTCCTGGAAGAGGACGCCGAAAGCAAACTGCGGAACAGACTTGAAGAAATCCCCAGTATTGTACCCGGATCGGAGAAAAGCGGTCCCGGCTGGTACAGAGTGATACACACCATCGAAAGCGGAGTGGACGGAACAGAAAGTTTTTTCTACGAATATGGAATTATTGATAGTGAAAACTGGGCGACCTTCATTCTTCTCTACCCGTCAGAGGAGCGGGAGCGTTTCGCGGCCATAGCCGCAAAAATGGAGAAAACCCTTCAGCTGTCCTCTTCTGAAGGGACCGAAAGTGAAGGGACCGACAGCAAAGCCTTCGTGCCGGACGATCCTTTTTTTATGGAAAACGGCCAGGTATATAAAAATGAAACCCTTCTCGACTGTGAAGTGTATGAAGTTCCATCCGGGCTGGACAACGATATCAAGTTCTGGACCGTGATCGGGACAGGAACTTCCGACGTCGTGACCGGGGAGGAGACCGGTGTCTGGTTTTTCGGAGAGCACGGAGAATACGTAACAAATATCTTTCTGAAGAACGAGAAGGAATATCAGGATCTCCTCTGGAACCCTGCGGGTGATCGTCTGGTCCTCGTCAGAGGGATCGAAGGGGAGCAAGATCTGGTCTTCGAGCTGTACGCTGAATATATGGAAAAAAAGGCGGAGTTCAGGGGTCTTCGGGCGAGTCTTGCGTGGCTGGAGGACGGCATGCGATTCGTCTTCACCCGGATCGACGACATCCGAGAGGGAGTACCCCCCTCCGATCTTCCCTATGGTCTCAAGCTGTCCGCCGTGCTGTACGATTCAGCCATAGAAGAGACGATACCGCTGAAAGAATCCACAGACACTAAAAACTTCTCCTTCGACTCAGTCTCCGAGGACGGGGAGCATATCGCTCTCACCGAAACATCTGTCCAATCCTCCAAAGATTGGGGAGAGGAGGAAAAGATAAAGGAGCGGGAGATAAAGGTTCCCATGCCGGCAGCGGGATAAAAGTTCCGCAATACTCTGGTATATATCGGCCCTCGGAAGCAGAAGCGGAAAGACCCGTTCAGAACACTCCATGGGCATCTTCGATTTTTACCATTAGCGGCTGGAAATTGAACCAGCCGATTTGGAAAGTATCCTCGCAGGAGTTCCGAAAGCAAATTCATCACTATTTAAGGAAAGGTTGATTCGGCGATGACAAGGAAAGTACTCCTTTTTTGCGTGTGTGCTGCAGCACTCTTCGGTTTCGCTTCATTGACAGGGGGGATCGCGGCGGCGGCCGACAGCTATCCTTTCATGGACCAGATTTTCTCGGCCATCCAAGGCTCTGTGAATCTGGACCTGAGCGATGAAAACATGGAAATTGTGAGCTCCGGAAACCCTGTCTCGAAAGAGGACGCAAAGTTCATGGGACTGCTGCGGGCGAAGCTCCGCCTGGCCCGCATCTTCAGAAAGCTCGAGGATGGCGCCGTGACCCGGGATGAGCCGGTGTCAGTCGTCAACGGGATAAAGTTCGTCTGGATGATGATGTCCGCCGGCTCAAGCGGTCCGTTGAAGCCGGCCGGTGCCCCCTTCAACATCGGTGACTTTATCGTCTTCGAGATAATTCTCCCTCTGGAACTTGAACCTCTTATCAGGGAGCTGCCCGCGTACTACAAGGCTGTGAAATCCAAAGAAGACTGGCAGGAGAAGTTTGACCTTATCCTCGAGACAGGAGATGACTGGGGCCCGACACTCAACAAGGGCAAAACCTTTCATCTGGCGGGCTTCCCGAAGGTCAACGGGGAAAAAGAGTACGTCGGGGCTATTGACGTGTCGCTCAAGGATGACTCGCTCTCCCTCGGAGAGGCTGATTCTTCCTTAGAGGGATGGCTCTACTCCTTCTGGCTGAGACGGTATAAGGATGGTTCCTTCGAGCCGGTGAAGATGATCCTCGACTGGCTGAACGCAAGGCTCGACGCAGCGGAGAGCGCGGCAGGCTAGAGAACAGGCCGGCTGTATTTTCCACGGGCCCTCACTACACCGGGGGGCTTTTGCATAGCCCGTTCCGAAAAAATCTCGAAGCTCTCGTGCCCTTGCCGGATGCGGGAGCTTCGGTGTTTAGACCTGTCCCTTTTCATCTCCCTGAACACCCTGAAGTATTGGACTATTGGGGTTATACTGTGCTGGATGGAGTTGTATTCCGGCATAGTTTTAACAGGAGAATCGCAACCCCGCAACAGGGATGAAACCGCCGGTAAAAATCAACCTGATCGAAAGGGAGTGGACAGTATGAGTGTTTTTCTTCGTGTGACGGATATCTTCAAGGCGAATGTGAACGACATGCTTGATCGCATGGAAGATCCTGAAAAGATGGTCAAGCAGATGATCATCGAAATGGAAGAGGCCCTCGTCAAGGCCACTTCCGGGCTGGCAAAGGCGATGGCCAA
>NZ_SORI01000043.1 GCF_004366815.1 Aminivibrio pyruvatiphilus
TGCAAAGAGCCGCAAAAAGTCTCATGAATCGTTCCTCCCTTCGCTGTTTCGTGCCTTTGTGATAAGGAAATACCCCGCCGCTCCAAGGAAAAGGGCCGCCGCTCCCGGCAGGGAGAGAAGCGCCCGGCCGAAGCCCGCCAGCCAGTCGGAAAAACCGGCATCAGGAAGCAGTTTTCCGGCGAGGAAGGCAAGGAAAAAGTATTCAAAAGCCATCCAGGCCAGAAGCAGCGTTCCTGCCGCAAGACAGAGATAACCGGCCGATCGCTTCAGGGACATGTGGTGTAGGGGTTGCCGCACTGCTTCTCCGGGTCCAGCCACCCTATGAATTCATGGCCTCTCGGGTGCCTGTACCGGACGAGGGCCCACTCCCCCTCGCCTCCGAGAACCGTCACTTCCTCGTCACCGAAGATGTCGCCCACGGCGGGGGCGTTCCCGTCGGGCCGTGTTCTCAGGGCGGCCACCGAGCCCGGCGCATAGTTGCGGAGGCTCATTCCCACCAGCTCGCTGAAAATCCAGCCCTTTGTCCCGTCGTGGAGGACCACGGACAGCCATTTATCCCTGTACCCCGTGACCTTCACCATGATGAGGAGGGGGTCGTCAGGCTGGTGGGGAAGGACGGCGGTTACTTTTCCGTTGGGGGTCTCCCGCACGTTGGTTCCCTTGGGATCTGAGTCGATGATGTAGGCCCCGAAATCGCACGTTCCCTGGGAAGGGCGGTACAGGCTGCGGTCTCCGGCAAAGGGTTCCTTTCCTCCTCCGGGTTCCTTCGCGGCCTCCCCGGACGGGGATTCCTCCAGACCGCCGGCTTTCAGGTCGTCGTAGAGCCCTTCGAGTTTCCTGAGCCGGGCGGTGTTTTTCATCATCCTGGCATGAAGAGGGAAGGCCTTGTCGCCGGTTTTGCCGTAGAACCACGTCATGAAGGCCGCTTCCTTGTTCCTGAAATCCTCCCATGACTGCAGGGCCTCGGCGGCGATGACCTCGCCGTTGGAGCCGAAGGCCTGCCCGAGTTTTTTATGGTCGTTCTTGACCTTCATGGCCGCGGCCAGCTGCTCCTCCGTCTGCCCCTTCGGATAGCTCCCGGGAAAGGACGGTTTCCCCCCCCGGAGCTCATCCGTATAGGCGAGCAGCTCCAGGGCCCTCTCCCTTACCACATCCATCTCGGCGATGGCGTTGGCCACAAGCCACATGGTTCCCCCGTCGAGATTGTTGTAAATGGTCAGATAGACGCCGCCGAGAAGCTTGAATTCGCTCTCCCTCCATGGAATCCACGCTCTCTGGGCGGTCCGGAGAAGGGCCTGCCCGTCCTTGGGCAGCATGCCCATCAGTTCGTTGTAGGCCCGGTTGAGTTCCCCGTCCCATTTCTTCTTTCCCAGGTTGGCGCACTGAATGGTCCCCTGGGTGCTGGGGTCGTCGTTCATGCACTTCTCGATCTCCCCGTCCAGCGGATGGGCCGCTCCCCAGGCCGCACCGCAGAAGCAGAGCGCCAGAAGGACGCATAGGGCCGCCGTTTTCATCGCATTCCCCTCCCCTGTCAGTCGTAGACGACCCTGCGGTAGCGGAGGCCGGTCACTCTGCCGCCGCCATCCTCCGGGTCACTGTCGAACATGATATCGATTTCATCCCGTTCGTGGATGTAGAAATAGCGCTCCGGGGACTCCTTTTCCGACGGTGCCCCAAGCCGGGAGAGAGCCTCGCGGGCATCCATGCCCATGACGATGTCCCCGAAGCCCATGAAGCCCGCGGGAATATCCACCGCCTGAAGAGCGCCGTTCCAGTACGTGGCGTTATGGCCGTGGAAGAAAAGGTCCACGATATGGACCGTGGTGTTGAAATCGGGAAGCTTTACCTTTCGTTCCTCCCGCTTCATGGGTTCCCCGTACATCTTCACCGCCAGCGCAGGGGAAATGCCGAAATCCTCCCGGATTTTCAGGGCGTAGCGCCGGACGGTGCTGTCCGTCTCCTCGACGAAAAGAAATTTGCCGTAGATCCACCCCTCGCCGAGCTGGTGGGAAAGCACCCGGTACCACGGGAAAGGCTCTCCCGTTTCCTCTTTGCCGGTCACCACGAGTTCCCCTGTTTCATAGTCGTGGCCGAACCGTCCCACGGCCTTCGCCGAGGTGGAGGGTCCGCTCCGCAGGTTGACCCTCGATCCGGTGACGAATCCCGCCTTCGGCCATTCGTAATTCTCGGCCGCGGCGACGGCGAAGAGGGGAACAGCCGTGAAAACCACAAGGATTGCCGCGGCGATCCGGGCCGTTCGTTTCATGATTCCGTCCTCCTTTCCGCCGGGAGCTTCCCGGCTCCATTTCCGCCGGTTCTATTTCCTCGGCGGGCGCACTTCCACCTTGACCGTACTTCCGTCGGCGATGAACCAGAAGCCGTTGACCTCTTTCATGTAGATCACCCGGGGATAGTCCGCGCCGCCGCTCCGCAGGTAGAGCTGCAGTCCCTTGGGGTGACCTGCCACCGTCCGTTCGATCACCAGTTCGTAGTTGTCCGGGTCCATGGCGTATCCGTTTTCCGGTACGGCTCCCCTGGCGTAGCTCCTGAAGATATGGGCGGTCTTCGGGCTCTTCATCCTGTCGGCGAAGAGTTTCATGGTGGCCCGCCCATCCCAGTCGGGCCGCTCGTCCATGGCGAGGGCGAGCATTTTCCGTCCCTCCGCCCGGGTGGACCTGTCCATGTAGGCAAAGATACCGTCGAAAAAAAGCTTCGCCGCAGCTTCGGGAGTCGTTCCCTCCTGCCGGTAGCGCATTTCGAACTCGAGGACCGTCCTGGGGAGAGCCCCTTCGCACTCCGCCGCCCAGGCCGCGGACAGGAAAAGGACCATGAGGCAGCAGGTCCTGCACAAAATTCTTTTCATTACCGGATTCCTCCCTTCCTTCATTGCGGACGGGCCGCTACCATCCCCTGCCGCCTCCGCCTCCGCCGCCACCGCCGGAGGATCCCCGGCCGCCCGTTCCGCTGCCTCCCCGGTAGGAAGAGGACCCGGACGAGCCCGTTGATGAGGGGGGGCTGTAGCTCGCCGCCGACGACCGGACGTTTTGTGCGAGAGCCTCCGCAAACCGGCAGGTGAAGGCCGCCCTGCCGAAATCCCCGGCAGGCATGGTTTCCTTCCAGCCCGGGACGTATTTCGCCCGTTCAAGGATGTCGCTGAAGCTGTTCGCCCATGTTTCGGCCGTTCCCAGGGCCAGGGCATAGGGCAGAAGCTTCTCGAAGAGCTCCGGGGTCTCCTCCGGAGGATTGAGCAGGGCGAGGCGGTGGCGCTCCGCCGTTCCCAGGTACATGGCCAGGCCTTCGATGCCCTCGGCCAGCCGCGCTCCCCGTTCCGTCCTCGCCGGGAGAATCCTGCCGAAAAAGAAGACCGCGGCGGAGACGAAAACATACCCCCCGGCGACCACAGGGTCGAGACGGAGGGAATTCCAGGTCAGAAGCACTCCCCCTCCCGCAAAGAGAAGCAGAAAGGCCATACCGATGACGTAGGACCTGGAGAACGTTCTTCTTCCTGACGCCGCCTTCGACAGTTCCAGGGCGGCGAGCCAGATAAGCCCGGCGGACAGGAAGAGCAGCACGGGAACGAGTATGGTGTCCAGAAGGTCGGTGAAGAGGGGCGTTTCGATGTACAGGGTCGTCCAGATCATGGGGAGAAAGAAAAGAAGGCCCCCGAAAATCGCCCCGAAATTGCCCGAATGATACGCCCCTGATCGCTGGAAGCAGTTTTTCATGTGCTGCTGCCCGGCGGTGTGGAACGTCTTCCCCCCCGCGGCGGTCACCTTCAGGCCGTCGGGGCCCGCTCCGGCCGCCAGAGTCTCGGCGAGGGCCTTTTCCGCGGGGGAAAGGCCGGGTTCCCCGAGGTCTTTCTCCGTGCGGAGGATGACCGTCTCATCCTCTTTTCCGGCAAACCGGAAAACCCCCTTGACGGCAAGCTGCAGAATGTCTGCGGCCAGCAGTTCGGGCCCGTAGGTCATTTCCCGGAAATACCCGGCGAATCCGGGCTCTATTCCTTCGGGAGGCACGAAGAGAGGGACCACCGGCCTTTTATCCGGATCCCTGCCCCTGCGATGCCACATAAGGAAGTAATATCCGCAAAACAGGACGGCATAGAAGGCCATCACAAGGGATTTTCCCCCCGTGAGCAGCATGGTGAGCCGTTCTGTAACCCCCGGCGCCGGCGGGGACACGATGCCCTTGCTCCAGCCCGCCGCCACGGTGAATCCTTCCCCGGGCTCGAGCCGCCTGAGCGTCTCGAAGGTTCCCTCAGCGGTGCGCCGGAAGTCCTTTCCTTTTTCTCCCCTGAACCCGGTGAAGGCATCCCAAACCGTAAGAGGAGCTCCCCCGGGCAGGCTGATCCGAAAGACCGCTTTTTCGATGGGAAAGACCCAGTCGTTGCCGGTGACGTTCCAGTAGAGTTCGTCGTGCCGGTCGTAAAAACCTGTCCAGCCCCGGGTCCTGTAGACTATCTCGTAGTGGTGGTCGCCGGGGTCGAGAAAAACATCGGCGCTGCCGAGGCGTATCTCAAGGTTTCCCCCCCGCCGTTCCACCGCGGCGGGAACTTTTGTTCCTCCGAGGGTGGCGGAGAGAAGCTCGAAATCAGTTCTCACCGTTCCTCCGGCCTGGTCCCGGTAATCGGTGGGGAAGACCCGTATGATTCCCCGCCGGATTTCCTTCCCCAGCGCCCTCACCGAAATGCGCTCTCTCACGGTCACCGCTCCGTCGGCATGGACGTCCGCGGCAGAGTCAAAGAGGTGGATCTTCTCCTCTTCCGAGGCCGCCGTCGGGGAAAGGGAAAGACACACCGCGGAGCAGACGAGCAGGAAAAGGACAATTCTCCTGGCAGCCTGTCCGGACAGGGCGGCTACCATCCCCGCCCGCCTCCGCCGCCTCCGCCGCCGCCCGATGAGCCGCTTCCGCCGCTGCCGGACGACCGTGTCCCCGAGGAAACGGCTCCGGAAAATCCTGACGTGAACGCCGCTACTCCCGCGGCGGTGGTAAAGGTATTCAGGTCGCCCCGGTACCAGGAAGGCGTGTAATTGGCCGCGGCAAGCACGCTCTGGAACCGGTTCGCCCACGTCTCCGCCGCATCCAGGGCAAAAGCGTAGGGAAGAAGCGTCTCGAAGAGCTGGGGCGTTTCAGAGGGAGCGCTCAACATCTCGAGGCGGTGCTTCTCCGCCGCCGTGATGAACATCCGCAGACCTTCGATGCTTTCATTGAGCCTGGCCCCCTCTTCCGTCCGGACCCTGAGGAGATGCTTGAACACAAGCAGCACCCCCACGCACAGGAAGGGCCCCGGAAGGGACAGGAGATCCACGTCCAGGCCGCTCGACGCTCCGGCGAAACCGGCACCGGCCACGACAAACAGAAAGATGCCGGGGAAAAAGACCCGGACGAAAAATTTGGCGATAAAGCTCCCTTTGCCCGATGGAAGGGGAAGGGCCAGGGGAAGAAGGAGGAATGGGCCGGCGAGAAGGGCGAGAATGGGCTCGAACCGGGGTTCTCCGGAGAGGATCATGAAGATCAGCATGAGCAGGGCATACAGTTCGAAAAGAACCACGCCGCCGATCCATTTTCCGAGATTGGTCTTCAGCAGCGGCCTGCCCCGTTCGCGGAAACCGAGACCGAGACGGCGGAATGCATCCTGGATGACAGGCCTGTCGGCGCTCGAAAGATGAATGTCCGTGCGGGTGGAGCCGAAGAGATCATCGGCGATTCTCCGTTCGTCTTCCGTCAGCCGCGCTCCGGCAAGCTTCTCCCGGTTCAGCTTCAGCCGGTAGGACGTTCCCGCAAGCTTTGAAAGGAGCTTCAGGGCGGTTCCCGCCCCCGAGGGCAGCGTCCCGGCCCGTTTCGCCGCCTCCCCGGCAAGGCTGGTTTCCTCTATCGCCAGGATTCCCCTGACGGCCATGCCCAGGATCATGGCGGCAAAAGACTTGTCGTCGGTCGTCATGGTACGGACATACCGGGCAAAACCTGCCTCCACCCCTGCAGGAGGTGAGAAAAGAGGGATGACCGGCCTGGGCGCGGGGTCCTTCCCCCACCGGATCCAGAAAAGGAGCATGACTGCCAGGAGAAGGACCGGCATGGCAAGATGGACCGGCCTGTAGGGGGAACGGCCCCACCGTTCAAGTATGGGCGCAGGCTCGGAAGGCTGGGCGATGATCCCCTTGGGCCAGGAATACACTACGGTGAGCCCCTCACCCGGTGCAAAGGGGGCAGCTGATTCCACG
>NZ_SORI01000044.1:1791-5094 GCF_004366815.1 Aminivibrio pyruvatiphilus
TATCTTGACAACTTCATAGAGGAAGAAGAACTGAAACGAGGAAAAGGTACTAAGGGCACACGGTGGATGCCTTGGCGCCAACAGCCGATGAAGGACGCAGCAAGCTGCGAAAAGCTCCGGGGAGAAGCAAGCATTCCGTGATCCGGAGGTTTCCGAATGGGGCAACCCGGCTGGAGCAGTCCAGTCACCCGCGGAAGCGGGAGGAACCGGGTGAAGTGAAACATCTCAGTAACCCGAGGAAAAGAAATCGAAGAGATTCCCTGAGTAGTGGTGAGCGAAAGGGGATTAGCCTAAACCGTATCCGTGTCAAGACTGCGGTCGTTGCGGGTATGGGGTTGTGGGAATTTCAGAGGATGGTCCGCAGGCTGTCCGTGGAGTTACAAACCGTCTGTATAGTCGAAGTGTATTGGGAAAGCATGCCGCAGAGGGTGAGAGCCCCGTAGGCGAAATGCAGGCGGCTCCATATGGAATCTCCCGAGTAGGCCGGAGCACGTGAAATTCCGGTTGAATCCGGGCCGACCATGGTCCAAGGCTAAATACTGATGGCGACCGATAGCGAAACAGTACCGAGAGGGAAAGGTGAAAAGCACCCCTGGCGGGGAGTGAAAAAGACCTGAACCCGTGTGCCTACAATCAATCGGAGCCGGAAGCGTACGCGAGTGCGTGGAAGGTGACGGTATGCCTTTTGTAAAATGAGCCGGCGAGTCATTTTCAGTAGCGAGGTTAAGGTCCGTCTGGACTGGAGCCGCAGGGAAACCGAGTCTGAATAGGGCGACAAGTTTCTGGAAATGAACCCGAAGCCGCACGATCTATCCATGAGCAGGTTGAAGCCCCGGTGAAACGGGGTGGAGGACCGAACCGGTGCCTGTTGAAAAAGTCTCGGATGACTTGTGGATAGGAGTGAAAAGCTAATCGAGTGCGGTGATAGCTGGTTCTCCCCGATATGCATTTAGGTGCAGCCTTATGGATGACAGATGGGGGTAGAGCACTGGATGGACGCGGGGGACTGGGGTCCTACCAAATTCAACCAAACTTCGAATACCATCATGTTGGACCATAGGAGTGAGACTACGGGAGAGAAGTTTCGTGGTCGTGAGGGAAACAGCCCAGACCGTCAGCTAAGGCCCCAAAGGCTATGCTAAGTGTGGCAAGGATGTGGAAATGCCCAAACAGCCAGGAGGTTGGCTTAGAAGCAGCCATCCTTTAAAGAGTGCGTAACAGCTCACTGGTCGAGGATTTCTGCGCCGAAAATACAGGGGGCTAAGCATAGCGCCGAAGCTGCGGGATTTGTACTTATGGTATGAATCGGTAGGGGAGCGTTCCATGTGGGGAGAAGTCGAACTGTAAGGTTCGGTGGACTGCATGGAAGTGAGAATGCCGGCATGAGTAGCGCAAAGTATGTGAGAAACATACTCACCGGAAGCCCAAGGGTTCCTGGGGAAGGCTAATCCACCCAGGGTAAGGCGGGACCTAAGGCGAGGCCGAAGGGCGTAGTCGATGGACAGCAGGTTGATATTCCTGCCCCGCGGAGGGACCGTTTGACTGAAGCAGTGACGCAGGAAGCTAGGTGGACCCGGGTGATGGAAGTCCCGGGTCAAGGGAGTAGGCGTGTTGGGCAGGGAAATCCGCCTGACTGAGCCGAGACCTGACGGGGAGACTCTGTAATGGAGTTGAAGCCATTGACGCTCGACTGCCGAGAAAAGCTGCTAGGGAGGTCTTTTTGTGCCCGTACCCGAGACCGACACAGGTGGGCTGGCTGAACAGGCTAAGGTGAGCGGGATAACTCTCGTTAAGGAACTCTGCAAGTTGACCCCGTAACTTCGGGAGAAGGGGTGCCTCTCTGGTGAAAACAATGCTGTTGGAGCTGAGAGAGGTCGCAGAAACCAGGCTCAGGCGACTGTTTACTAAAAACACAGGTCTCTGCATAAGGCGCAAGCCGAAGTATAGGGACTGACACCTGCCCGGTGCTGGAAGGTTAAATGGAGAGGTTAGTCGCAAGGCGAAGCTTTGAAATGAAGCCCCAGTAAACGGCGGCCGTAACTATAACGGTCCTAAGGTAGCGAAATTCCTTGTCGGGTAAGTTCCGACCTGCACGAATGGTGTAACGATCTGAGCGCTGTCTCGACGGGAGACCCGGTGAAATTGTGGTCCTGGTAAAGACACCAGGTACCTGTGGTGGGACGGAAAGACCCCATGGAGCTTTACTGTAGCCTGGTACTGGATTTTGTCCTATCATGCACAGGATAGGTGGGAGGCATTGAAGCAAGTGCTTTGGCATTTGTGGAGCCGACGTTGGGATACCACCCTTGATATGATGGAATTCTAACCCCTTGCGTCTGAATCGACGGGGGGGACACTGCCAGGTGGGCAGTTTGACTGGGGCGGTCGCCTCCCAAAGAGTAACGGAGGCGCGCGAAGGTCACCTCGGGGCGAATGGAAATCGCCCTATAAGAGCGCAAGCGTATAAGGTGGCCTGACTGAGAGACCGACGGGTCGATCAGGGACGAAAGTCGGTGCTAGTGATCCGGCGGTTCCGAATGGAAGGGCCGTCGCTCAACGGATAAAAGCTACCCTGGGGATAACAGGCTGATCTTGCCCGAGAGTTCCTATCGACGGCAAGGTTTGGCACCTCGATGTCGGCTCGTCGCATCCTGGGGCTGAAGCAGGTCCCAAGGGTTGGTCTGTTCGCCCATTAAAGCGGTACGTGAGCTGGGTTTAGAACGTCGTGAGACAGTTCGGTCCCTATCCACCACGGGCGTAGGGTATTTGAGGAGATCTGCTTCTAGTACGAGAGGACCGAAGTGGACGAACCGCTGGTGTACCGGTTGTGACGCCAGTTGCATAAGCCGGGTAGCTATGTTCGGCACGGATAACCGCTGAAGGCATCTAAGCGGGAAGCCGCCTTCAAGATGAGATACCCCATTCCTTTAAGGAAGTAAGGCGTCCTGGAGAATACAGGATACATAGGCCGGAGGTGTAAGCCCTGAGAGGGGTTGAGCTGACCGGTACTAATACGCCGAGGCCTTTTCCTCGATTTTCAGTTTTTCTTCATTTTGTGAAGGAGTTTGATTCATGGGGATACATGAATTGGATTTCCGGTGGTCATAGCGGAGGGGTCACACCCGGTTCCATGCCGAACCCGGCAGTTAAGCCCTCCAGCGCCGATGGTACTGCGGAGGCTATCCGTGGGAGAGTAGGACGCTGCCGGAAGTCCTTTTTTTATTGGATTACAGATGAAACAGAGCATTGCGAAGCGGAGAGTTTCCGGCCACAGCCGGAGATTCTCCGCTTTTTTCGTGCTCT
>NZ_SORI01000045.1 GCF_004366815.1 Aminivibrio pyruvatiphilus
GCGGCTCTCGATCTCCGCGAGAAGATTGCGTTTCTCCGTTTCGTCGGTAGTCAGCATCATCTCGAAGAGATTGGCCCTGATATAGTTCATATTTGACCTTGAGTCGTTCAACCACTGGACGGGCAATACGCCGCTCCTGAACATGTCAGTCATGTCCCTTTCGGCGGCGACAAGGCGCTGATAGCCGACAAAGGATGCGGCGGCTGTGAAAAGGCATAACAGTAATGTAAGGGCAAAAAGTCGAAAACGAATGGTAGTGTTTCGGAGGAGCTTCATCAAGGACGATCACTTCCTTAAAAGTATTTGAATGGAACACGGGAATGAAATGTATCAAATCTCCTAAACTCTCATGCCATGACAGCCATTCGAAAAACTATCCTTTCAGAAAATTCTTCTCTTGCTCTCCAGCCTCCTCTCCCAATCTTTTTTCAACAAACAAAAACGCCCGGAATATATCAAATCACCTCTATCCGGGCAGTCATTTGATGACCTCGCGTTTTTGAAGTCTTCAAACTGTGGGGAGTCCCCGCAAAAGTATAATAAACGCATTATTGCAAATATTAAATATAGAAAAAAATGCCGACACCACATTATGCAGGTATGGTGTCATTTCTTTCCGGGCTTGTCAATAATGATGAAAGGGAAATATTTTTGATATGGAGAGTGTTTCTTTGGAAATTAACCTCAATCTTCATTTTTTGGACTATGGATCTTAAGTCTTGCTCCAAAAGGACTTTTGTTGTAAGTAGAAGGGCATAGGAGGCATAATAAATAGGCAAATAGTCCTATAAGGGAAGGGGTATGTTGACTGATTGGGTTTATTGAAGGGGAAACAATTCGTGATTGCTTTGTATTAACAGGTATAGGGCTTCAAAAGGAAAACACCCAAGTCGATTCTGTTCACGGAAAAAACGACCTTATTACATCCGTAAAACAGATGCAATCTTTCAGGCAGGGGTCTTCGAGACGACACTCTTTCTCACTCCCCGAAGGAAAATCCGGCGGCAAAGACCTCCCGGCAGGCCTCGACGACATCTGCGTCAAACAGACGGTCCCTGCCTTCCTCCACGAACCGGAGGGCGGTTTTGATCCCCAGGGACGGACGGTAGGGACGGTGGGAGGCCATGGCCTCCACCGTGTCGGCCACGGCGAGGATTTTTGCTTCCAGAAGAATTTCTTCGTTTTTCAGCCCCCTGGGGTATCCGCTGCCGTCAAGCCGTTCATGGTGCTGCCGGACTACTTCAACGATATGCCGGGGGAAGTCTGCTTTCCTGAGGATCTGGTAACCTTCTTCGGCATGGGTTTTAACGAGGGCCATTTCTATAGGATGGAGGAGTCCCGGTTTGCTGAGAATTTCCGACGGGACGCTGATCTTTCCGACGTCGTGGATTGCTGCCGCAAATGAAATTCTTCTGCGGATTTCCTCTTCCAGTCCCATGTGTCGGGCTATTTCCTCAGAGAGAAGAGCGGTTCTTCTTTGGTGTCCGGCAGTGTAGGGATCCCTGCTTTCTACCGTTTGAGCCAAAACTTCCACTGTCTGCGAGAAGGAGGTGTTCAGTTTCTCTATATTGGCCAGGAGCTGATTCTCCTTTTCCTTGACGGCGGTGAGGTTTCGGAAGAACAAAAACAGTCCCCTTCCCTGTTCCGTTGCATTCGGTATGGGAAGGGCAAGGATGGATAGGTAGAGAGTCTCCCCGGTTCTTGTGGTGAAGGGGCCTTCGTCAACGGCAGGTTTTCCGGAGTTTGCCGTTTTGAGAAGATTACTGAGGCGAAGTGTCTCATGGTCGTTTTGCGGGAAGAGTGTTTCGGAAACGGCTTTCCCGATCGTCTCTTCCGATGAAAGACCCGTCATACGGCAGAAGGCGTTATTTACCTGGTCTATCCGGACTCCATCCCAACTGGCAACTATTGCTTCCGGAGAATTTTCAAAAAGAGCAAGGGCTTTGTTTTCCTCACGCTCCCGTTCACGCCGCACTTTTTTCAGCTCGCTGATGTCCAGTCCCACGCTTTGTATTTCCTTGAGATTGCCGAATTCGTCAAAATATGCGGTGTCGTTCCAGAGCTGCCATTTTACAGTACCGTCTTCCATAATTGTGCTGTTTTCAAAAAGCCGCGTCGGTGATTCGGGGGTCAGTCCCGCAAAGGCATTGATAAGGTACGAGACATCTTTGTTTCTCACTTCGCCGAGGTTCCGCCCGATGAAATCCTCCGGTTTTCCGCCGATGTACCTGGCGTAGGCAGGATTGCAGAAACTGATGGTGCAGTCGGGCAAAAAACGGACGATTATCTCGGACTGGGTTTCGACGATGCCCTGGTACATATTTTTTGTCGCCCGCAGTTCCTCTTCTGCACGGATCAGTTCGAGGGTTTTTCCCATGACCCTGGAAATGCTTGAAAGAATGGGAAAGTCGTTTTCCAGGTCAGAGGGGGCCGCCGAAAGGTTTTCCAGACCCACAAACCCGACAATGCGTCCTTCCGCTTCTATGGGGAAGGCTACAACGGAACGGATACCCAGGGTGAGAAAGAGGCTCTTTTCGTTTTCCGCCTCCTCCGGAAGGGAGCTGGGATCAGTAATGGAAAAGGGACCTTCATGCAGGTGTTTCACCCACCATGAATAGTCTTCCCCGCGAAGCCTCTGAAGACCTGCTTTCTTGGAAGCCGTTCCCGGTGCGCACCATTCGTTGGAGTTGACCATTAACCCTTCACTGAAAAGGAAAAGGTAGGCTCTGTCGGCGTTTTTTCCTGAACCTATTATGGAAAGGGCTTTGTCCGTAACTTTATGGAAGTCTTCTTTGTTTCTGCAGAAAGCATACTCGGCGATGATTTCCGCCGTATCCTTTTCCAGCTGCAGCCTTGAGGCGAGTTGTATGTTCGCCCTCACGCGGTCGGTGACGTCCCTGCCGAAACCATGAACTATGACTGTTTCCCCTTCCGGTGCAAATTGCCCGCGGATACTCCAGAGGTAATATCTCTTCTCGTCCGGGGGCAGCATAACAGTGATCCGAAAGGATTCCGACGGGTTTTCCGGTGCCAGGAGCTTCATCTTTTCCAAAAAGGTCTCCGCCCCTTTCTCCGGAAGAAAGCGGCTCAGGTGCTGACCGGCGATATGCTTTTTTTCAGATTGGAACAGCCTGCAGAAGGTATCGTTGGCGAAGGTGAGGGTTCCGTCGGGCAAAAGGCGGCATATGAGGTCCGGGCTTGACTCGATTATTTCTCTGTACAATGCGGTTTCAAAATCACTGGTTTTGTCGGGCATGTTTCTGTCCCCCGGTTCAGAATCTGATGGTTCTTCCCGCTGCGAAGCAAAATGCAGGCAGGTTTTTCCTGGTCGACTCGCCTGATAAATATACAGAAAAGCACAAGGCGAAGCAAGGAAAAACTTCTTTCCCTTGCTTCGCCTTGTTGAGGGTTATTCTTCGTGAGCGGTGTGCCCTGGAAGATCAATAATTCTGTTCAGGTCCAGGATGATGATGAGCCGGTCGTCCACTTTCGCGATTCCCTGGATGAAGTCCTGGGATACGCCGCCCGACCTGATGGTGGTGGTGGGGTCGATGGATTCCTCGGGAATTCGAAGAATCTCGGACACTCCATCCACGAGGATTCCGATGTCCCGCCCCTCCATGTTCACCACGATGATCCGCTTGCGGGACTCCTCCGAAGCCGGCCCTCCCGCTATGCGGAACCGGGTGTTCAGGTCCACGATGGGCACGATCTGTCCCCTGAGGTTCACTATGCCCATGACGTACTCCAGGGCCTGGGGGATTGCCGTGATGTTCTGGGGCCGGACGATTTCCCGGACACGGGAGATTTCGATGCCGAATTCTTCCTTCCCCAGGGCGAAGACTACAAGCTGCCGTTCCTGCATGATCCCGTACCTATCTCTTCTTTGAGCGGGGTTTTTTCTCCGCAGATGCGCCCTGCAGGGAGGGAACAAGACCCCGGTTCTCCGTTCCGTTATCGAACCTGAAATACCCCACCAGTTTCCGGAGTTCCGCCGACAGGCTGGCGAGTTCTTCTGAGCCCTGGGCCACGCGCTCCGCCGATTCGGCGACTTCCTTCATCTGCCCCCGGACCATGTCCGAGGACGCCGCCGAGGCACTGACCCGGGACGCGATGTTCTGCACAGCCCCGGCGATCTCCTCGCTGGACGCCGCCTGTTCCTCCGAGACGGCCGCCAGGTCCTGGGTCGAGGACGAAATTCTTGACAGGGCTTCCATCATCTTCGCAATGGTCTCCCGGGTTCCTTCCGCGAGCCCTGCAGAGGCGTGGGAGTTCTTCGCGCTCTTTTCCGACGAGGAGACCACCTGGTCCAGATCCTTTGTAATCATCCCCGCAAGCTCCGCGATCTTCTTCGCCGCCTCGTTGCTCTCCTCGGCGAGCTTCCGCACTT
>NZ_SORI01000046.1 GCF_004366815.1 Aminivibrio pyruvatiphilus
ATGGAAGATCCTGAAAAGATGGTCAAGCAGATGATCATCGAAATGGAAGAGGCCCTCGTCAAGGCCACTTCCGGGCTGGCAAAGGCGATGGCCAACGAGCAGAGCCTCAGGAAGCAGCAGACCCTGGCCATGACCCAGGCAAAGCAGTGGGAAGACAAGGCCGCTCTGGCCCTCAGGGCGGGCAATGCGGACCTGGCAAAGCAGGCCCTCTCGAAGAAGATGATCTACGACGGCCAGGCGAAGCAGTATGACGCCATGGTGGCCCAGGCGTCAGGAACCACGACACAGCTCAGGGGCCAGCTCGACAGCCTTAAAACGAAGCTTGACGAGGCCCGGATGAAGCAGGCCACCCTGGTGGCCCGGGCCCAGGCGGCGAAGACCCAGAAGGAATTTTCCACTGTGCTGGGGACGAACGTGGGACAGGGAGCCTTCGCCAAGTTCGACAAAATGGAAAAGAAGATCGAGGGAATGGAGGCGGAAGCCCAGGCCTTCTCCGAGCTTTCCGGCGAGGCGGCTGCCGATGACCCCTTCAGGGACATGGAAAAAGACATGCAGCTCGAGGCGGAAATGGCGAAGCTCATGGAAAAAATGAATGCGGGAGGTGGCGCAGGTGCATAAGTTTCCGGTGCTCAGGGACGGAGTGAACCAGCCCCTGCTCGAGGACGTGCGGAAAAAAGTGGACGGCTACCTGGCGGAGCTTTTCGACGGGGAGGACCTCGTGAAAGTGGACGGCCTGGTTTCCTTCACCTTCGGGAGCGCCACCATCCAGGTGACCGTCAATCCCTGGCATTCGGAGGACGTGCTGGTCAAAGTCTTTTCCTATCTCGCGGACAACGTGGACCCGGGCAGGGCCTCCGCTGAATTCATGAGACTGAACTCGGATCTCCCCCTCGGGGCCTTCTCCCTGACCTTCGACAACACGGTCATGCTCTCCTGTTCGCTGCCGGGGGCAAGCCTGGACAAAAACGAGCTTGTCGGCGCCCTGCAGACCGTGGCGGCCTACGCGGACCAGTATGACGACATCCTGAAGGAGATGTACCGGTAGTCCTAGTCTGACCAAAGGAGGGGATGGAATGAACATGTTTGCTCTTGCTGCAGGCGGCCTGCTGGCGGCGGGAGGCGCGTATCTCGCCTTCGTCCAGAAGAAGAAAACCGAGGGAATGCTCACGGAGCTCAAGTTTATGAAGGCCATGCCGCTGCAGGAACTTCACGGCACATGGAAGTCTCTGTGCGACGAGGGCATGGGGGACGGTTTCCGGGATTTCATCGAAACCAACGGAGCCCGCCGCCACTGACGGAGAGCTCATCGCTCCCTACAGCGGGCAGCCTTGCGCGTACTACGAGGCCACGGTCCTGAGGGAATACGAGAAGCAGGAAACGTCCACCGACAAGGACGGAAAGGTGAGGACCAACAGGACGAGGGGGTCCGAGACGGTTTCGTCCCAGAAGAGCCCCTCTCCCCTCTATGTTGCCGACGGCGACGTGAAGGTAGGCATCGACCTCGACGGGGCGACCCTTCACCTCAGGGACGGCGCCGACAGGTTCGAGCCCTATGAAAGCAATAAATCCTACACCTTTTTCGGAGTCCAGTTCTCGTCCCCCTCAGGGGTCCGGACTCTCGGCTTCAAGTACAGGGAGAAAATCATCCCCCTGGGACACCCTCTCTACGTGGCGGGGGAGGCCCGGCAGTCGGCGGGAAACCTGCGCATCGGAAGACCGTCCGAAAAGGGAAAGCCCTTCATCGTCTCGGTGAAGTCGGAGGAAGAAGTGACTGCGGGCGTGGAAGGCAAGGCGAAAACCCAGTTTTACATAGGCATCGCCCTTGTGGTGATCGGCCTGGCCATAGCCCTGTTCGTGAAATAGGGGAAGGAGGAACGGAAAAATGAAGGGAAGACCGGTAACGGCAGTTCTGGCGATGTTGTTCGTTCTCGCGGTTTCAGCGGCGGCGTTTGCGGCGGATCCAAAGTATACGAAGAGTTCCGTCTTCGGCCCGAAGATCACCGACGGGGTGACCGACGAATTCCTCCAGATGGTCCGGGACGATCCTGACATCAAGAAGGGCAAGCCCCTCCGTCTCGGGGGAGCCGTCACCGACGACGACCTGAAGAAAGTCGCCTCCCTCGCGGATGTCCTGACTGGGCTTCTTCTGGAGCGAACCGACCAGGTGACCGACCTTTCTCCTCTCTCGAACCTCTCCGGCCTCACCTACCTGAAGCTTGACAGCCTCAAGGGGATCAGAACCCTCGCTCCCCTCGGGGCCCTTGTGAAGCTGAAGGAGCTGGAGATCCGGCAGGTGGAGTATCCCGACCTCGCATTCCTGGCCGGCATGAACGACCTGGAGTCCCTGGTCTTCTTCATGCAGCCCAAAACTATTGAGGACATTTCTCCCCTGAAGGGTAAGGCGAAGCTGAAGAGACTTCACCTCTATTCGGCGCCCGTGACGGATATCTCTGTTCTTGCCGAGCTCGCAGAACTCGAGGACCTGAGCCTCTACATGATCAAGGCGGACGACCTGTCGCCCATAGGCGGGCTGACGAAGCTGAAGAGACTGAGCCTGTACGCAATTCCAGCCACGGACATGTCCCCCGTGGAAAACCTGACGGAGCTCCGCTATATCTGGATCTATGCCACGAAGTTCGAGGACTATTCTCCCCTGACGAAACTCACGAAGCTCGAGGAGCTTCACGGCGGTCTCTCCAAGCTGGACACCCTGGAGTACGTGGAGTTCATGCCGAAGCTCAAGATAGTGAAGATGCTCCGGGAGGACATCATCGACGTGTCGCCCCTGGCGAAATGCCCGGACCTCACCGAGGTCGTCATTGAGTCCATCACAGGTCCCGTGGACCTTGCCGTCTTCGCGGGCCACAAGAAGCTGACCGCCCTGGACGTGGAGGGCTGCAGGGTGCTCAACCCGGAGGCTATCACGGCGCTGCCCCGGCTGGAAAGGCTGGACCTCCAGAAGACCGAGGGCGTGGCTGATTTCTCCATGTTCAAGGATCTGCCGAAACTGAAGTACATCTACGCAAAGGTTGGCCAGTTCCCTGACGAACAGATCGCACCCTACGGAAAGATTGCGATCATCCAGAAATAGGCCCGAAGGGGGAAGAGAGCCCCTCTTCCCCGGATGCCTGTTTCATGAGGGGGAATGATAGTCATGGAAGTGCGTTTTCCCGCTCATCCGGAGAGGGGGAACTCCGGGAGAAGCGCGAGGAAGAAAGGTCCTTCGAAGGAGGAACTGCGGATCAGGCTGCAGCTCGCACCCTTCAGCCTGACGAAAAAGGAGACGGAGATCACGCTGCTTCTTCTTGAGGGGCTCAAGAGAGATGAAATACTTGAGAACTGCGAGATTACGAACAATACCCTCAAGACCCACATCCGACAGATTTACAGGAAACTCAGCGTCACGGGAAGAGGGGACATCCCGGCAAAAATAGGATTGGCGTGACAGCGGTTCAATGGTGGAGTAATGTAGTGCCACCCCGGAGCGTCCGGGGAAAACGAACCGGAAGAACCGCAGAAGGTCTTCCGGGCTCCCAAGGAGGAGATTCTCATGAAAAAAAGGTTTTCCGCGCTGTTCCTTTCCCTGGTCCTGGTGGCGTTCCTTGCGGCACCGGGCTGGACGGGCACCCTCGATGCGCTGCCCCAGTGGCCGGACTCGGCCATGTACGGGGTGGTCAATCTCGAGAAGCCCAATGAATTTGTCCAGCGCCTGGTGGATTCCTACCTTTTCAAGGTGGTTACGGCCCTCGACCCGGAGATCAAGATGGCGGAAGAGTGGCTCCGGCAGTTCCCCGTCGCATCAGCTTCCGTGGCCGTGGGCTATGGTGAGAAGGGATTCTCCCTGCAGGGGGCGATCCGTTTCACCGACGCAAAGAAGGACATCCTCGCCCGGATGGCCGA
>NZ_SORI01000047.1 GCF_004366815.1 Aminivibrio pyruvatiphilus
CGGATTTGAGGTCTCGTTGCGTAGGCAAACCAATGATATCTCAAAGACCTTGGGGGCTTTTTAATGTTCCTAAAAACCTATTTTGGACAAGAGTGCAAATAAATATTTTTATGTTTACTTCATTTATTAAATAATCAACATTTCATGGAGTTGGTCTTATGAAAATTGCTTTGTTATCTGCTTCATCTTCTATTCATTCAATCCGTTGGGCAAATGCCTTTGCTGAAAGGGGCCATGAGCTCCATCTCATAAGTTTACCTTCTCATGCCAAAACAAACCACTTGATTTCAGAGAAGGTACGCCTGCACTTTTTACCTGTTCCGACACTGTTAGGCTACTATCTTAATTCGATAGCTTTTAAAAAAATCTTGCGAGAGATCAAGCCAGACGTTATGAATGCTCACTATGCGAGCGGATACGGTACTCTTGCTCGTTTCAGCGGTTTTTCCCCTTATGTATTATCTGTATGGGGAAGCGATGTTTATGATTTCCCCTATAAAAGTAGCTTGCACAAGAGAATCATAAGAAAAAACCTTCTTGCAGCAGATCGGATATGCTCCACAAGCAAAGTCATGGCAGAGCAAGTACGTTTTCTATGTCCAGAAATTTCACGAATAGAAATAACTCCCTTCGGGATAGATACAGGAATATTTAAGCCCGCTTTTCGAAATCAACAGACAAACACCATCACAATTGGGACAGTAAAGACCCTGGCTCCCAAATATGGAATTGACACGTTACTTCACGCGTTTGCGTATATCAAAGAGCGTATGGTGAAAAAAGATTCTCCGGTTAACCTCCGTCTTATGATCGTTGGGGGCGGCCCACAGGAAAGAGAACTAAAGCTTCTCTCCGAAAAATTGCACATCAGTAAAAATTGCACTTGGATTGGAAAGATACCCAATCACGAGGTACCTAAATACCTCAATCAGATTGATATCTATGTAGCTCTGAGCAGAAGTGAAAGCTTTGGCGTTGCGATTCTCGAAGCATCCGCCTGTGGGCTTCCTGTCGTTGTTTCAGATGCGGGGGGATTGCCGGAGGTCGTTGTAAACGGAGTAACCGGCTTTGTTGTCAGACGTGAATCCCCTGAAGAAGCAGGAGAAGCCATCATGAGGATCGTGGAAAACACGGATCTTCGGGAATCAATGGGTCGAAAAGGTGTCGAGCATGTAAAATCATTATATGATTGGCAAGAAAATGTGACCGTGTTGGAAAGGATTTTGCAGGATCGTTCCAAAGGAGTTTGAATCCAAAGAAACTGAAAGCTAATCCTCTCAACTACAATATCCTCGAACTGCATGCTCGAATATTGCATGCATCCGACGAAAAATCCATACTGTTATATCGATACAAAATTTCTGTTTTATTCTTCTATGTTTTAGTCTTTAGAGATGAGGTTAAAAAATGAAGATAAAAAACAGCTCAATGCTATCTTTATTCGTAATTTCTGCATTTTTGAGTCTGGCTGTTAGCCATGGGCCTTTTTATCTCTTTCACGCAGTAGCCATCCTTTACGTATTGCTACTCATTCTTCGAGGGGGAACGCATGAGATTAAATTATCTCGATTGGCACTTCCTTTGCTTTTCGTTGTTGTTTTTTCTTTTTTTTCAACAATCTGGGCTCCAAATGCCGTTAATGCTCTTCGTTATTCAACCTATTTACTAATTGGTTTTGTTATCTTTGTTACACTTTCTTCAAATATTCCATCTATCGACATTCTTAATAAGATCTTTCGGTCTTTTCTAATAATTTCTTCATTAGATATATTCGTTTCACTGCTGGAAATTTTTACATCTTTTCGCCCCCCCGTTTCCCCTTATTCCGAGGGATTTGTACCAACTGGCTTTCATTGGAACCCGAATAATTTGGCTGCTGTCATGGTGCTGATACTTCCTTTTTTCCTTTTTTCCCATAAATTTGCTTTTAAATATATCGGTAGCATTGCAATAGTAATGATCATTTTTGCAATAGACTCAAGAGGTAATCTTCTTGCTCTCGCATTTCTTCTATTACTTTGGTTTTTCTTTTATATGAAGAGCAAGAAAAGAATTCGGGTTACCATGGCATTCTGCCTTTGTGTATTTGGACTAATAGTTTTGCCTGAATTCAAGGGAGTTCCTATTAATATTTTGGAAAGTAAAATTTCTGGTACAATTCATAGTTTTTCTCGATATGTTTCTTTTTCTTCGCAAGTGGGGCCTGGCGATTCTATTTCGACCAGACGTTTTTTAATTTACAACGGGATCAAAGCTTTAAAAGATACTTTTGGATGGGGACTGGGGGCTGGAGGCGACCAGATTCTTCAAGGTTCTTTGGGTTCAGAAATAACGAGTATGCATGCATTCTGGTTGGAAATTCTCGTGAATTTAGGAATTTCAGTCGGTGGTATTTTTATTTTATGGTATTTTTATATCGCTTTTAGATTGTTTTACGTCTTTAAGAAATCACGTTTACCTTCATTAAGGTATTACAGTGGTAGCTTATCTTTGGGTTTACTTGGTTTTTCTGTTGGAGCAATGAGTGCCAGTTCAGTCATATATGTTTTACCTATGTGGCTGGCACTTGGGCTCGGGTGCGCAACAATCAAGCTTGCCAAAAAAAATGGATCCTTAGAATGATGAAAGAGCGTGGAGGACACCCAGCTGCTGCTCTCGCTCGTCGACCGGAGGCACAACCACCAGGCTACGATCATTGCCTCCCAGTTCGAGCCCGCCGAATGGCTGGACCAGATTCCTGTCCCGGTTGCCGCCGAGGCGATAACGGACCGACTCTGTTCTCAGGCGTACAATATCGTCATCAAGGGCAAAAAGTCCATGCGTGAAGCAGCCCGCGATTGATCTTCAGGTTATCAAGGTGCAGAGCCGCTTCGTTCCAATGGGGTGGCTCTTATCCCGCGCGCCGATGGCTCTGTTTAAGCGCGGAGGCGGCTCTCATATCTGCGAGAAAGTGGCTCTAAAAAAACGCGTTTCACAACACCTAACAGGAATCGGTCTTTTCCTTTTCCTGCCTTTGGGTAGAAGGGGAGTTAAACGAGTTAAACTCATATCTGGTGTATGGACTTTGAAAAATAAGTGGCGTATCCTGCCGATTGGGCTAGCAGGCTCACAATCGACATTGGAGGGATACGCCATGAAAAAGTGTACTGCATCCAGCTCTTCCGGTCCAGAGGCAACGGTCCCGGATCCCCTGACCGAACTTCTGCGGAGGGGAGCCAGAGACCTCATAGCAAAGGCTGTAGAGGCCGAACTGGAGTCTCTGCTTGAGGCTTGCACCTCTCTTCGCCTGGAAGACGGAAGAGCGGCGGTTGTCCGCAACGGATATCTTCCCGGGCGGGCTGTCCAGACAGGAATCGGGGACGTGGAAGTGAGGGTACCCAAGGTCCGGGACCGGAGCGGCAGCGGCATTGTGTTCAACAGCTCACTGCTTGGATATTACGGTCTCCGAGAGCCACTGTTCCGATTCTGACGGAGCCATCTCTCCGGCGGAATTGAGCCGGTATTCCGGAGAGGGGGCCACCCTCCCCGGAAAGAGAAGATTCGTTTCTACCCGGCAGCCGCCAGGCCCTTCTTCTTTCTCATCGACTCTTTGCCCTGGATCCGGATCATGTGCGCGTTGTGGACTATCCTGTCCAGGATGGCATCCTGGATTCCCGCCTACTCATAACGAGGCCGGAGGTTGGACATCCATAGCCTCGTAGATTTTCCGTTGCTTCTCCAAAATCTCGCCGACAAGCAGCCTTTGTCCAGGATGTTCGAAACATTCGAT
>NZ_SORI01000048.1 GCF_004366815.1 Aminivibrio pyruvatiphilus
ATGTCACACCGAACAATTGACGAGCTGTGCGAAGAGCTGGTAAGGAAGCACGAGGAAGCGCAGGGAGGCGGAGGACCGAAGGCGATAGCGAAGCAGAAGGAGAAGGGTAAGGGTACGGCCCGGGAGAGGATAGCGAAGCTCCTGGACGCCGGAACCTTTGTGGAGCTGGACGAATACGTCCGTCACCGGTGCACGAACTTCGGCCTCGAGAAGACGAAGTACTACACCGACGGAGTGGTCACCGGCTGGGGACTTGTGGACGGTCGGAAAGTGTACGTCTACAGCCAGGACTTCACCGTGCTGGGCGGGTCACTCGGAGAAATGCATGCGGCGAAGATCTGCAAGGTCATGGACCTTGCGCTGTCCACCGGTTGTCCCGTCATCGGCATCAACGACAGCGGGGGAGCGCGGATCCAGGAAGCGGTGGACTCCCTCAACGGATACGGTGCCATCTTCTACCGGAACACCATCAGCAGCGGAGTCATCCCGCAGATCAGCATCATAGCGGGCCCCACCGCCGGAGGGGCGGTCTACAGCCCTGCGCTCACCGACTACATCTTCATGGTGGAGGGCACGGGCATCATGCACATCACCGGTCCCGCCGTCATCAAGGCGGTCACCGGCGAAGAAGTCACCAGTGAAGAACTCGGCGGCTCCATGGCGCACAACGCCAAAAGCGGCAACGCCCACTTCACCGCCAAAACGGAGGACGAATGCTTTGGCCAGGTCAGGAAGCTGCTGAGCTACCTTCCTCTCAACAACCTTGAAAGCGCGCCGGAAGTTCCGGTGGCGGACGACCCGTACCGCCGCGCCATGGAGCTCCGGACCATCGTCCCCACCAACCCCAACAAAGGGTACGACATGCGGGACGTCATCCGGAAAGTCGTGGACGGAGAAGACTTCTTTGAAGTCCAGCCCCTGTGGGCCAAAAACATCCTCACCGGATACGGCCGGGTGGGCGGCAAAGTCATCGGCATCATAGCCAACCAGGCCAACAACATGGCCGGTTGCCTCGACATCAACGCCTCCGACAAGGCCAGCCGGTTCATCCGGCACTGCGACGCCTTCAACATCCCCATCGTCACCTTTGTCGACGTTCCCGGATACCTCCCCGGCACCGAACAGGAATTCGGGGGCATCATCCGGCACGGCGCCAAAATGCTCTACGCCTACAGCGAAGCCACCGTGCCGCTCATCACCGTTGTCGTCAGGAAAGCCTACGGAGGGGCGTACCTCGGCATGTGCAGCAAGGCCCTCGGAGCCGACATGGTTCTCGCGTGGCCCCAGGCCGAAATTGCCGTCATGGGAGCCGAAGGAGCCGCCAACATCGTCTTCCGGAAAGACATCGAAGGGGCGGAAGACAGCACCGCCATGAGAAGCAAAAAGATCGAAGACTACCGTGAAGCCTTCGCCAACCCCTACGTAGCCGCCGAGCGGGGTCTTGTCGACCGTGTCATCCTGCCCGAGGCCACGCGGGAAGAAATCTGGCAGGCGCTGGCCGGCAACGAAACCAAGCGCAGCCTCCGTCCGCGGAGGAAGCACGGCGTCATGCCCCACTGACGGAGAGGAAGGAGGAAAGAACATGAACCCCATCCATGAACAGATCGAAGGAGTAGGCGGCGCCATCACCATGAGCATCATCGCCTTCAGCGTCGTCTTCCTCGTCCTTGGAGGCCTCAGCGGCATCATCTACGGCATCAAGTACATGGCCTCCGCCCTGGAGCGGAAGAAGAGCGGAGGAAGCGGAACAGCGCCGGCGCCCGCGGCCCCGGCCCCGGCAGTCCATGCCGCCCCTGTGGCTGCAGCCGGAACGGACAAAGGCCGGCTGCTCGCCGTCATCAGCGCCGCGGTAGCCGCCGTCGAAGGCCCCGGAGCCCGCATCACCTCCGTGCGCCCCTGCGGAGCCGTCGCCGTCGCCCCCCGGGGCGGCCTTGAATGGAAAAGGGTAGGCATCATCGAAACCCTCGGCGGCCTCAGCCGGGACTGGAAATAACCCCGGACCCTGGAAGGAACGGCAGCACGGAGCGCAAACAGAGCCCGGACAGAGTATAAACAGAGCGCAGACAGAGCAAAAGCAGAGTATAAACAGAACGGCACAGCCGACACAACCACAACCACAAGGAGGCGTACCACCACCATGACCAAAAAATACAAAATCACCGTAGACGGAACCGCCTACACCGTAGAAGTCGAAGACCTCGGCGCCGGAGCCCCGGCCGCCGCTCCCGCGCCGGCGGCAGCGCCGGCCCCTGCCCCTGCGGCTGCACCCGCACCTGCCGCCCCGGCCCCTGCACCGGCCCCAGCCGCCGGAGGCGCCGGAGCCCCCGTCACCGCGCCCATGCCCGGCAAAATCCTCCGGGTAGCCGTCAGCGTCGGAGCGCCCGTCAAGAACGGGGACCTTGTCCTCGTCCTCGAAGCCATGAAGATGGAAAACGAAATCTTCTCGCCCGCGGACGGAGTGGTCAAGGAAATCCGCGCCCGAGACGGAGAAACGGTCAACACCGGCGACGTCATGATGATCATCGGCTGACGGGTCCGCCCGTCAGCCCGACACCCGGACCTGCAAAGGAGGGACCCCCCGGCCAATGGATATTTACATCCAGTCAATAGGACAGATTCTCACATCCTCCGGCTTTGCCGGACTCACCGGCGGTCACGTCGTCATGCTCCTCGTGGCGCTGACCATGCTCTACCTCGCCATAGGCAAGGGCTTTGAGCCCCTGCTGCTGGTGCCCATCGGATTCGGCTGTCTCCTCGTCAACCTGCCCCTCTCGGGCATCATGGACGACGGAGGCTTTCTGCGGTACGTCTTCTTCGGCACGGAGCATGAAATCTACCCCGTCATCATCTTCATGGGCATAGGAGCCCTTACGGACTTCGCGCCCCTGCTGGCCAACCCCGTCACGTTCCTCCTCGGTGCGGCGGCGCAGTTCGGCGTCTTCATCGCCCTCTTCGGTGCCATGGTCATGGGCTTCTCGGTGAAGGAAGCGGCGTCCATCGCCATCATCGGGGGAGCGGACGGCCCGACGAGCATCTACCTCACCATGAAGCTCGCGCCGCAGATCCTTGGGGCGGTGGCGGTGGCGGCGTACAGCTACATGTCCCTCGTGCCGCTCATCCAGCCGCCGGTCATCAAGATGTTCACCACCCATGAAGACCGGAAGATCCGGATGGACAGCCTTCGCCCCGTATCGAAGCTCGAGAAGATCCTCTTCCCCATCGTCACCACCATGGCGGCGGGCCTCATCCTGCCGGCGTCGGTGCCGCTGGTGGGCATCCTCATGTTCGGCAACCTGGTGAGGGAATGCGGGGTCACGGACAGGCTGAGCCTTGCGGCGCAGAACGAAATCCTCAACGCCACCACCATCTTCCTCGGACTGTCGGTGGGAGCCACCATGAACGCGGAGCACTTCCTCACGGTGGCGACGCTGAAGATCGTGGTGCTGGGACTTGTGGCGTTCGTCTTCAGCACGGCGGGAGGAGTGTGGTTCGGCCAGGTGCTGAAGAAGTGGAGCGGCGGGAAGATCAACCCCATGATAGGTGCGGCGGGAGTGTCCGCGGTGCCCATGGCGGCTCGCGTAGTGCAGCGGGTGGCCCAGAAGGAGAG
>NZ_SORI01000049.1 GCF_004366815.1 Aminivibrio pyruvatiphilus
AAAGGAGTGTTGACCTTGAAATTACTGAAGACGTACCTGGACCGGTGCGTGCAGTGCGGAGCGTGCATGAGCGCCTGTTCGAAGGCGTGGTCGAAGGAGGACTCCCCCGAGCTCTCCCGGATCCGAGTGGAGGCCGTCGCCGGCCTGACGGACATCCGGGTGTGCGACCAGTGCGGCGGGTGCATAGCCGTCTGCCCGTCTCTGGCCCTCTCCCGGGACACAAACGGCATCGTGCAGATCGACAGGAAGAAGTGCACCTCCTGCCTCATGTGCGTCGAATTCTGTCCCAGCGCGTCCATGTACTTCTCCGCCCGCATCCCCTCGCCCTACAAGTGCGTTGCCTGCGGCATCTGTGTTCGGGCCTGCCTCGAAGGGGCCCTTGAAATCATCGACACCGGGAAGGAGGGCTAGGGGCATGAACGCACTCGACATGAAGCTCCTCGCCGAATGGAGCTACGACCGGGCCCCCCTGCACCGGGGCTACACCCGCAAATACCTTGTCATAGATCTCGGGAACGGCGACGGGAACTACAGCCACTCCGTCCATGACATCGATGACGCCATGATCGATACCTTCACCGGAGGCAGGGGGTTCGGCCTCAAGATCCTCTGGGACGCCGTCACCCCGCAGAGCCGGTGGGACTCCCCCGAAAACGCCCTTGTCATCTCCGGGGGCCCCATCTGCGGCATCACCCAGTACCCCGGCACCGGCAAGACCTACACCGTCTTCCTCTCGCCCCTCACGGAGCAGACCTACAACAGCAACGCCGGAGGCTACTTCGGCCCCTACCTCAAGGCCTCCGGCTTCGACGCCCTTGCCGTGAAGGGCAAGGCCCCGGAGGACGTGGTCGTCTCCATCGACGGCGACGAAGGAACGATCCGCGTCTATGCCGCCCCCACGGATGAGCGCAACGCCTACGACGTCACCGAGGCCCTCCACCATGCCTTCGCCACAAACGAAGACGACCTGGCCTCCGTCTCCGCCGTCACCGCCGGCCGGGCCGCCGAGCACAGCTACTGGGGCGCCCTCAACGTCAGCTTCTACGACCCCCGCAGAAAAGCCGCCCGACTCAAGCAGGCCGGCAGGGGAGGCGGCGGCACCGTCCTCCGGGACAAGGGCATCCTCGCCCTTGTCGTCCGCAAAAGCGGCTTCACGGGTATAGAAAACGACCCCGCCGACCTCGCCGCCCTCCAGAAAGTGGGCACCAAACTCCACCGTGAAATCCGGAACAACGACGACGTCCAGTGTCTCATGCGCACCACCGGCACAGCCCACCTCAACAAAATAATGAACGACTACGACATCCTGCCCGTCAACAACTTCAAATACGGCAGGTCCGACGCCATCGGCGCCATCACCCCCGAAGAATACAAGAAACACTTCACCCAGGGGTACGCCGACGGCT
Organism: Aminivibrio pyruvatiphilus; assembly: GCF_004366815.1. NCBI lineage: Bacteria > Thermotogati > Synergistota > Synergistia > Synergistales > Aminobacteriaceae > Aminivibrio > Aminivibrio pyruvatiphilus. Next base: position 1,407 of record NZ_SORI01000049.1, read on the forward strand.
GCTGGTACGGCTGCTCCATGGCCTGTGCCAAGGCTGTGGACGGCTTTGAGCTCCGCACCGGCCCCGACAAGGGCAAGAAAGTCATCGTGGACGGCCCCGAATACGAAACCGCCGCCAGCCTCGGCTCCAACGTCGGTATCTTCGACCCCCTGTGGACCATCGAAACCAACTACTACGCCGACCACTACGCCCTCGACACCATCTCCCTCGGCACCGGCCTCGCCTTCGTCTGCGAATGCTACGAACTGGGGCTTATCACGAAGGAGCACACGGGCGGCCTCGATCTCCGTTTCGGCGCCGGAGACCAGCTCATGGAACTCATCCACCGCATGATGGACGGCCGGGACGAATTCGCCGCCGCCGTCGGCAAGGGCATCCGGAAAATGAAGGACATCTTCGCCGCGCGGTACGGCGCCGACCGGAAGATCATGGAACAGATCGGCATGGAAGGGCAGGGCCTTGAAGTCTCCCAGTACCGGTGCCAGGAATCCGTCGCCCAGTGGGGAGGCTACTTCCTCACCCTCAAGGGCCCCCAGCACGACGAAGCGTGGGTCATCTTCATGGACATGGTCAACAGGCAGCTCCCCACCTTCGAGGACAAGGCCGAGGCTCTCTTTTACTTCCCCAACTTCCGCCTCTGGTTCTCCCTTGTCGGGGTCTGCAAGCTCCCGTGGAACGACGTGGAGCCCGAAGACAACCGCATCCGGTACAAAGGCATCGAAGCCGCCAAAGTTCCGGAGCACGTGCAGAACTACCTTGACATCTACGAAGCCGTCACCGGCAAGCCGCTGAGCAAGGAGGACATGATCCTCCAGTCCGAGCGGGTCTACAACTACGAGCGGATCTTCAACTACCGCATGGGCAAGGGGACCAGGAAAGAGCACACCATCCCCGACCGTGCCCTCGGGCCCGTCTTCCCCGACGAATGGAACGTGAGGAAAGAGTACTTCGAGAAGAAGCTCGAAGAAGCGGGCATATCCGGAGAAGGCCTCTCCGTGGAGGAGAAGATCTCCCGGCTGCTGGAATACCGCCGGGGCGAATGGGAGAAGCTGGTGGACGCGGTGTATGCCCGGAGGGGATGGGACAGGAACGGCGTGCCGACGAAGGAGACGGTGGAGCGCCTGGGGCTCGGCAGCCCCGAAGTGCTCGAACTTCTCGAACCCTGCTGGAGGTCGGCGGGAAGGGCATGAT
>NZ_SORI01000050.1 GCF_004366815.1 Aminivibrio pyruvatiphilus
AAGACCTGAAAAACCTGAAAAAGGGTAAGAAAGAAAGGAAACGGGGAAACGAAAACAGTTCATTTCCCCGTCCGGGGAGTTATCCCTTTACTTGAAGGAAAGAACCTGCGGATTTAGGTCAGGAGGTCAAACTTGACAATCTGCTTTCGCAACCGATTGAAAGCCTCCAGGTCCCTGCGTTTGGCAATCTTCAACTCGTCCAGCAGATCGGGCAGCTGAACGTAGCGGGTGGTCAGCATGTGCCTGCAGGCGGCCTGTCCGAGAGCCTGGGCCAAGAAGGACTTGCCTGCTCCGGTCGGTCCTATGACCAGGACGTTGCGGGCGTGCGGGATATAGTTGCACGAGGCCAGCTCCATGATGAAACCGCGGTCCAGTCTTCGGTCGTCGTCGTACCTGATGTCCTCGACACAGGCGGTTGTGTTCTGGAACCGCGCACGGCTGACCAGGCGCTGGAGTCTGCTGTGCTGTCTCTTGTTGAACTCCCGGTCCACCATCAGCCCGAGACGGTCGTAGAACCCCATCTCCTGGAAGGCGGAGTCGTCGTCCTGCTCCTTCAGCGAGTCGGCCATGCCGGTAAGCTTCATGTACCTGAGCCTGTTCACAGTCTCGTGGTTAAGCATGGCCCCGGCCTCCGAAATAGTCCGCCCCTCGCCGGAACCCGCGCCCGGACGACTTCTTCATTGCCTCCACGGGTACCATTGAGACGTCCTGTTCGGATTCGGTGACATCCAGGTTCTTCTCCAGGATACTCTTGAGCTGGCCGTAGGAAGGAGAAGGCGTCCGGGAGAGAAGTATTCCGCTGGCCCGCTCCAGTCTTCGCGAGCCGAACTTCTCTCCCAGGCTCATCACTCCGAAGCACGAGCGGTAGGCCTGCTGCTCTATCGCTGCACGGTCAAGGATGGCCTCTACGACGCGCCTTGTGCAGTCGCCCGTCTTACCGGCCCAGCCCAGGAAGCGGTCGCGGTTCCAGTCGGCGAAGAAGAGCTTGTCGGGCGGCATGTGCTCGTTCACCGTGGAGTAGCCCTCCTTGCCCCAGAGCCTCCTGTGCGACGCTATCCGCTGATGGTGATAGAATAGCTCCACCGTCTGCCGGGTCGCCCGGACGTCCACCTCCTCTCCCAGGTACTCGAACGGGACGGAGTAGAACTTTCGCTGGTAGGCGACGTGGCAGTTGGGCTGGACCTTGGCCTTCCCCCACTCGGCCGGTTCGTAGGGGGACTGGGGGAGCGGGAGCAGGAAGTCCTTTTCTTCGGCGAGGAAGGACGTCCATCGGCTCTCGCTCTTCCCGGCCAGGGGAGCGGAGTTGACCTGCTCGAGACCCGAACGGACGTGCCGCTGCAGGTCTGCGAAGGACAGTATCTGCACATTGCGCAGCCCTGCAATTATCTTGCGGGACGCAATAAGCACGGCATTCTCGGCAGACGGCTTGTCCTTCGGCTTGCGGACACGGGCCGGCAGTATTACGGTTCCGTAGTGGGCCGCCATCTCCTGGTACGTCCTGTTCAGATCCGGCTCATAGAAGTTGGCTCGCTTCACGCCGCACTTCAGGTTGTCCGGCACAATGGTTTTAGGGACGCCGCCCAGGTACTGAAAGGCGTGGACGTGGCCGGAGATCCAGGAGGGCAGCTTCTCGTCGCGGAACGGCTCGGCGTAGATGATCCGGGTACACGGCAGGACGGCAACGAACAGAGATGCCTCTTCCGGTTTTCCGCTCTCCTCGTCGAAGAAGGCAATCCTGGTCCCGGCCCAGTCGACCTCGAGCGTCAGCGCGGGCTTGTGCTCCAGACGGATGGTAGCCTTGTGCACCTTGGCATGCTTGTGATAGTACCGCCGGAACTGCGTCTCCATGTAGAAGCGCTCGCTATTTCGCCTGCATTCTTCGACGTACTCCTCCCAGAGCAGCTTCAGGGTGACGTGGGGCTTGGCAAGCTCTGAATGGACGTAGTCGAAGTCCGGCATCCTGAAAGAAGCGTCCCGTGACGGAGAGGCTATCTGCGACAACCCCTGCGAAACGGTGATGTCGTCCAGTTTTTCAAGGTCCTCCAGGGTAAGCCACCCCTGGTCCCGGGCTTGCCGGAGGTACAGCGACACCGTGTTCCTTGAAACCTTGTGCATTGCCGCAACTTTGCGCCGGCTCAGGCCGCTGTAGACGGCCCGAACGATGGTGAGAAACTCTGACAACGTAATCCCTCCTGAGATGAATTCTGCCCTGTGGCAGTAATTCGATCTTAAAGGAGTTCGAAGCAGCCGGCTCTGTTCCGGCGCGGCGGGTGGCTCTTCAGGTGCGCGCCATGTGGCTCTCTCAGAGCGCGCCGGTGGATCTTAAGCTCCGCGCGGGTGGCTCAATTTGGGCGCGTTTTGCAGCTCCGAAACAGTATCACCTTTGTACGGCCGGTGCTGCGTGTAGTTCCATTCGGTCTGTACCGTATGACAGTACAGTTCGTACTTGTCGTTGAAGCGGTCGTAGGAGCGGAACTGTCCGTACAGCGGCTCCAGGTTCTGTTGGATAAAGGAGAGGGACATCCTGCCCGCGATGATGAATTTGACATGCTCCTTGAAGAGGGCGTTGATGTTG
>NZ_SORI01000051.1 GCF_004366815.1 Aminivibrio pyruvatiphilus
TGGTCTTCGGGAAGCCAGTCCTCAATGGACTGGGGGAGTATGTACGGAGTCGCTCTGTCTACTGTCTGGAATCTGGTCACCATGCTCTTTCGCCGCCTTTGGTCGGGATGAGTCTATTTTATCCGATGTGGCCTAAGTCCGACAGGCTCCTAGATAGGATGTAAATTTGAATCCATAATCGTCAATGAGAATTCGCAGAATTGTAGGCGTTTGAGATGGTCGCTTGTCACAGTAGTCTAGCAAAAGGCTGAGCGCATTTCGAGCATCCCATTCTTCGGCGGATGCAAAGCGGCTGAGCACGTTCAAGATGGAGGGAGAAGGCGTGGCGTCCGAATTCTTAGCGAAGGAGATTCCGGCAAAATCCACTGGTTCGGGTTCCAGTCCATCGATTCGCTCTTTTATCCACACCAGGGTATCGGTACGCTTAGTGAACCAAAAAACCTCAAGGAGATGGAGGAGTCCCTCTTCGTTGCCATTCTTCACAAATTCTGTCCATAGTTGAGCGACGTGCGGGTGCATAACCTCAATGATGTTTTCGCTGTCGAAGGCATCGAGAACCGGGTTGATGGAGTCTATGAGAAGGGATCGCCGTTTAGGAAAAAAGTGCGAGAGGAATGTGCCAAAGCTAAGAACTTTTTTCTTAAAGACAGCCAGGTAAAAGATGTACGTTCGGAGGATCTGGTCTGATATCCGGAGCACCTCGTTTTCATGAAGATCGAACCATTCCAGCTCGTGGAGTCGATTGCCCGTCTCCCAAAAGGCTGCTGCAGAAATGCCGAACACATCCTCAATAAGGCCCATCATCGTATCGTTTGTATGATCCACGGCATTGAAGAACGATGTTATAGCCGCAACACGCAGGAGGTCGGCATTCTCTGGATCGGTGCCTTCTTTGCACAGGTCTTCTCTTATGGAGGTGAAATAACTTTCGTAAAGGGACGACACATCGTTGATTTTACTAAGAGATCCATTTTTCACCACTTCGGCCGCCATCACCGCCAGCCGAGGATTACCGCGAGCTACGCCTGAGATGCGGTCCAAGAAGTGACAATTAGTAATTCTGTATTCCTCGGCGATGAACTCTTTGACCTGCTCGTCGGTAAAGGGGGTTAGTTCAATTGCCTTGAAGTCACCAATTGACCGAGATTTGTCTAGAATTTTCTCGGCAGCGTAGTCTCGTACTGTACTGACAACTTTAATCCGTTGATCTTCTCGCTGATGCTGGAGGAGATCCACAACATAATCAAAATTGCTCACCCTGTTCGCATCATCTACGAGGATGAGAAAACATCCCGGTCTTCTGAAGTAAACTTGGAGATCCGCCCATAATTCTACGTTTCGACTGAAGATACACCGTACCTCGTATTCGGGATGTACCTCGCGGTATCTCCTGCACGCTTCCAGCGCTACGCGTGTTTTCCCCACTCCCGCTCGACCCGATACATGTATCAGGTTTATATTATTCTCAAGTGCTTCAAGCAAAGAGGTAATTTCCTCTTCCCGAAAGTGGAAAGCGTGGTCCAGACGAGTTGCCAACTTGTTGCTGTTGTAGAGGGTAAGAAAGCGTTCGAGGGGCACAATTTGGCCAGTGTCTATGGAGACTCCGAGAAAATCACGAGCAAGCGCAGGGTATTTTTCATAGAGATCGTAGGCCAAGGCGTCAATGCCGAAAAGGTCGAGCATGACGCCTTTTTCTTGGCAGGATTTGGTTAGTTCGTTTTGTTCCCTTGTGCCAATCTTTCCTGTGAAGCAAAAGATGACCCGATTGATCTTATCGACAGGAATTCCAGTCTTGCTCTCGTCGAAACACTTGGCGAGATCATCCTTCATCTTTTTGAACAAACTACTCTGCTGCGTAGTAATCTCGACGAAGATAAATTTGCCATCGGGCGATGCTATGAGGGTATCCGGTGTCCCTGGTCTCACTTTATCCGCAGCAACAACAGAACCGATGGAATTGATGTGCCTAAACCCTCTCTCTGTGAGGTAGGCGTCAGCCAGTTTTTGGAACTTCCCCCCGTCCATTTCTTGTAGAGCTTGTTGGATCTGGTTGATTTTCGACATGCGAAAGCTACCTCCTCGAAAAAACATAAGCCACAGGCCGGCTAACAGACGACTAAACTCCGGGGCGGCGTAGTTAAGGATAGGAAGTGTGAGAACTCTGACTGCAACGATTCTCCGTCATGATTAACGGAGGTTATTTTTTTGAAAAAACTAAAAAAACGCTCCAAGTTCTTTGAAATATCATTGGTTTGCCTACGCGGCAGGACTTCAAATCCACATTGGAATAAAGCATATGATAATCGTTTTAAGCAAATTCTGTCAAATTATTAGATTGTCTTTGCTGTGAATTTTGGCAACCTAGTCGTCAAATGAGGCGCAAAAGACTATGCGAAAGCTTTCAGATCGAAGAGCTATTGTCAAATCTGGTGTATGGGTCATCAGGCGGCGCTCCTGTCTGATTGGTCCGATACACGAATTCCGTCCTTGAAAATTACTCCTGTGA
>NZ_SORI01000052.1 GCF_004366815.1 Aminivibrio pyruvatiphilus
TCCGTGGCCGTGGGCTATGGTGAGAAGGGATTCTCCCTGCAGGGGGCGATCCGTTTCACCGACGCAAAGAAGGACATCCTCGCCCGGATGGCCGAAGGCAAGGGAGAGGAGGGGGATGTTGACGCCCTCATCAACAGCCCTGTTCCCGGAGAGCTTATTCTTGCCCCCATGGAAGGATCCACTTATGCCGTGATCAGCGGAGGGGTGCCCCTCGCCCTTGTTTCGGTGGAGCAGAACATGGTTCTCCTTGGAATCACCCCCGAGGATCTTGCCGCTGCCCGGGAGGCACTGAACGACGGCGGCAAGAGGATGAAGCTGGAACGCAGGCTCCCCCAGGGGAATTTCTTCTATTTTCACGACAACGGCATGGCAGCCTCGGAGCTCCAGGCCGAGTCGGATGGAGTGCTGAAGGAGCCTGTCGGAACCCTTCTCGCCGAAGCGGGCATCAATGCGTCGGACACAGGATATGACTTCTCCGTCTTCACGAACTTCGCGAAAGTCTTCTCGCTTATGGGCGAAGAAGCTTCCGGCCCCCTCTCATCCGGTGACAGGATCCTCATAGGCGGTGGCAAACCATGGTTTGTGCTCATGGGGAGGGTGTTCCTCGACAAGAAGCACTTCCAGGCGGTTCGGGATGCAGCTGCTGCCGGAGACAGTGATGCAGCTGAGTTCGTCAAGCTGCTGGAAGACATGAAGCAGTTCGGGCTCGACGAGGACGCAGTCCTGAAGATACTGAAAAATATCGGAATCGTCCTCGGAAGCCAGACGAAGGTGATGGGCAATCCCCTCCCGGGCGGATACGCCTATTTTTCCGGGGAAAAAGCTGAAGTCCAGCTCCTTCTTCCCCTTCTGGAGATGGTGGCCCGCGAGAGCGGCATGCCCTTTGAGACCCTTGCAAGGGAAGGATGGACTGCTTTTTATGCTCTTCGGCAGCCTGTTGATTTTGTGATGGGCATAAAAGACGGCGTTGTCCTCGCAGGATTCATGAGCCCTGAAGCGATGGATGCAGCCCCTGAGCTTTCAGGGCGCATGGCAGCCCTTTACGGCAACGAAAGCCTGAACGGGTTCCTGCATCTTGACGCGAAGGTCGTCCGTGAAACTATTCTTTCTCTCCTGAACCCTGAAGGCCCCTGGGCTCTTTTTCTTGCCCAGGAGAGAGATTTTGTGGAAAACATTCCCATGTTCCTTGAGGGGCTGAAGGCTGCCATCGAATTCAAGTCTCTCGATATTCTCGCTTCGGACATGGAGCGTGCGGATTTTACCATCATGACCGAGACCGCGCAGCAAGCGGAGATTGACGCCATTTCTGCCATGGCTGCGAAGTGGAGCTCCATGGCGGAGGAAGGAAAGGAAGGGGAAGGGCAGGAAGGGGAAGGCGAAGAAGAAGAGAAAAAGCCGTAAAAAATAAGGCTGAATGAAGGCTCCGGAGTTTTTTCCTCCGGAGCCTTTTTCCCAAATGAGCCCGAGGGGGTGAAACGGCTGTGAAAAAGACTGGTTCGCTGCTGCTTTCCGTATGTTTTGCCTGGATACTCCTCTGGGGGGCGTCCCCCCTTCCGGCCCAGGAGCGCATAGTGCGTTTCGACGTGGAGACGGAGGTCGGTACGGACGCCTCGCTGACCGTCACGGAGCGCATTGCCGTTGTGGCGGAGGGAAAGGATATCCGCAGAGGAATCATCCGGTCCATTCCCACCGATTTCACCGACAGCGAGGGAAGGGTGCGGCGGGCTCCCCTGGACCTCGTTTCCGCACTGCTCGACGGAAAACCAACCCAGGCCCAGGTCAGCCGGGCGGGCGATCGGCTCGAGTTCCGCCTCGGCGATCCCGATGTTCTGCTGTCTTTCGGCGAGCATGTCTTCACCATCACGTACACAACCACGGGACAGCTCGGCTTTTTCGAGGATCACGACGAGCTTTACTGGAATGCCACGGGAAATGACTGGCCTTTTGTCATTGAAAAGGCGTCCTTTCGGGCCAATCTTCCCGGAAGGGCATTCGGCGAGGGGTTTTCAGCCGTGGAGTTCTACACCGGAAGGACGGGGGAGAAGGGGCAGGATGCCCGGGCGCTTCCCGACGGGATCGTGGAATCAGCTGCCCCCTTTGCACCGGGTGAGGGGCTCACCGTAGTGTATTCCTGGCCCAAGGGGATCATCGCCCAGCCTTCCGAGCCTGCGC
>NZ_SORI01000053.1 GCF_004366815.1 Aminivibrio pyruvatiphilus
TCCGTGGCCGTGGGCTATGGTGAGAAGGGATTCTCCCTGCAGGGGGCGATCCGTTTCACCGACGCAAAGAAGGACATCCTCGCCCGGATGGCCGAGGGCAAGGGACAGGAGGGCGACGTTGACGCCCTTATCAACAGCCCTGTTCCCGGAGAGCTGATCCTCGCTCCCTTCGAAGGATCCACCTACGCAGTGATCAGCGGCGGCATGGCCCTCGTGCTCGCCTCGGTGGAACAGGACATGGTCCTCGTGGGCTTCACCCCCGAGGACATCGCCGCAGCGAGGGAAGCGCTGAACGACGGCAGCAAGAGGATGAAGCTCGACAGGCGCCTTCCTCAGGGAAGCTTCTTCTTCTTCCACGACAACGGCATGGCAGCCTCCGAGCTCCAGGCCGAATCGGACGGAGTCCTGAAGGATCCCGTGGGAAACCTTCTGGCCGAGGCGGGCATCAACGCTTCGGACAAGGGGTTTGATTTCTCCGTGTTCACCAACTTCGCGAAGGTGTTTTCCCTCGCGGCCGACACACCGTCCATGCCCCTGACGAAGGACGACCGCATCCTGCTTGGCGGCGGGAAACCCTGGTTTACCCTTGTCGGCAGGCCCTTCCTCGAGAAGAAGCACTTCCAGGTTCTCCGTGAAGCCGCCGCCGGCGGAGACTACGATGCGGCCCAGGCCGTCCAGTTCCTGGATGCGGCCCAGCAGTTCGGGCTTGACGAGGATGCCATCCTGAAAATCCTCAAGACGGTCGGCATGGTGTTCGGCGGCCAGACGAAGCTTTTCGGCAGTCCTCTTCCAGGGGGATACCTTTACCTTTCAGGCGAAACAAAGGAAGTTCACCTGCTGCTGCCCCTGATGGAAATGGCCGCACGGGAGAGCGGCATGCCCTTCGAGCCCGTGACGAAGGCAGGCTGGACCGCGTTCTATGCGCTGAAAGACCCCGTGGACTTCGTCATGGGCATCAAAGACGGAGTTCTCCTGGCGGGTTTTCTGAGCCCCGAGGCTCTCGATGCGGCGCCCGAACTTTCCGACCGCATGAAGGCCCTCTACGGGGACGACAGGCTCCAGGGATTCCTTCATTTCGACGCGAAGGTGGTCCGGGACACTATTCTCTCCCTTCTCGACCCGGAAGGCCCGTGGGCTGCCTTCATCTCCGAGGAATCGGACCTGGTCGAGGGGATTCCCTACATCCTCGAAGGCCTGAAAGGGGCCCTGGAGTTCCGTTCGCTGGATATTCTCGCCTCCGACATGGAGCGGGCGGACTTCACCATTGTGACTGAAGCGGCGAAGCAGGAAGACATCGATGCCATCTCCGCCATGGCGGCGAAGTGGAGTGCCATGGGAGCGGAGGAGCAGAAAAAGCCGTGACGGAAAGAGTGTGACATGGGGGCTCCGGAGGCGAAAGCCTCCGGAGCCCTTTCAGAAAATGAGCCCGAGGGGGTGAGACGGCTGTGAGAAAGACTGGTTCACTGCTGCTTTCCGTATGTTTTGCCTGGATACTCCTCTGGGGGGCGTCCCCCCTTCCGGCCCAGGAGCGCATAGTGCGTTTCGACGTGGAGGCGGAGATCGGAACGGACGCCTCGCTGACCGTCACGGAGCGCATTGCCGTTGTGGCGGAGGGAAAGGATATCCGCAGAGGAATCATCCGGTCCATACCCACCGATTTCACCGACAGCGAAGGAAAGGTGCGGCGGGCTCCCCTTGACCTTGTCTCCGCCCTCCTCGACGGGAAGCCGACCCAGGCCCAGGTGAGCCGTGCCGGCGAACGGCTGGAGTTCCGCCTCGGCGATCCCGACGTTCTTCTGTCCTTCGGCAAGCACGTCTTCACCATCACGTACGTAACCGCCGGGCAGCTCGGTTTTTTTGATCAACACGACGAGCTCTACTGGAATGCCACGGGGAACGACTGGCCCTTTGTCATTGAAAAGGCGTCCTTTCGGGCGAAACTGCCTGGAAGGGACCACGGCGAGGGATTTTCGGCCGTGGAATTTTACACGGGAAGAACCGGTGAGAAGGGGCAGGATGCCCGGGCGCTTCCCGACGGGACCGTGGAATCAGCTGCCCCCTTTGCACCGGGTGAGGGGCTCACCGTAGTGTATTCCTGGCCCAAGGGGATCATCGCCCAGCCTTCCGAGCCTGCGC
>NZ_SORI01000054.1 GCF_004366815.1 Aminivibrio pyruvatiphilus
ACCCTTCACCAGAGAGGTGCGTTCATTATGACGGAAAAGGCGAAGAAAATCCATATCGAACTGAAGAGCGGTGAAAGCGGCATAACATCCTTCGCAGGACTGTGGCCGGCAGTGGAGCTCTTCCGGAAGTCAGGGCTTCCCGAAGTCATCGACAGCGCCGTAGGAGCCAGATCCTCACGGGGATACCGGGACAGTGAACATATCCTTTCCCTTATCCTTCTCCATCTCTCGGGAGGAAGCGCAGCGGACCACCTCTCGTTCCTGAAGGAGAAACTGTCCTTTGAGAAGCTCGGCATATCCGTCCCCTCGCCAAGCGCCCTGAGAACGTGGCTCAATGAATTCCACAACGGGGAGGAGGACGGGAAGCGGGGAATGGGGAAAGCCTTCATCCCCGAAGAGAACGGGCACCTCAGGGGATTGGGGACAGTGCTCTCGGGCCTCTTCGCCTTCGCGGCGGCACACTCTCCCCGGGAGCACATCACCCTCGACCAGGATGCCACGTTCATCGAAACGGAAGAGCGGGGAGCCAACTGGAACTACAAGGGACAGAAGAGCTACCAGGCCCTGAACACCTACTGCCCCGAATACGACCTTGTGGCGGGAAGCCGGTACGGTGACGGGAACGTTCCTCCCGGCTGGAAGCAGCAGGAGGAACTGGAACGGATCCTTGAAAGCCTGCCGGAGGAAGTGAAGGGAGTCTCTGTGCGCAGCGACAGCGCCGGATACCAGACGGACCTTCTCACCTGGTGCACCGAGGGAAAGCACGGGCGGTTCGGATACATCCCCGTGGGGATCTCCTGCCCCGTGGGCGAGGAATTCAAGAAGGCGGTGCGGGCCGTCCCCGAAGAAGACTGGAAGCCCCTGGACAGAAAAGAACGGGACGGGAAACAGGAAGGGAACGGTACTGTTCTGGAATGGGCGGAAATCGTCTATGTGCCCGCCGGCCTCGGCAGAAAAAAGCACGGCCGTGACTACCGGTTCCTGGCCGTCCGGGAACGATGGGACGGCCGTCTCCCCTCCGAAAAGGAACGACAGGAAGACAGGACAACGGAGCCGGAAGCGGAAGCGGTATCATCCCCCGGAGACCAGCTCTACTTCACCGAAGCCATCCGTCTTCTTGAAGAGGAAGTTCCCGGAGTCAAAAGACTCCACCTCCTGGAGCTTGGAGGGAGAATCTACAAAACCTTCGGCATCGTCACCAACATCGAGGACGGAGCGGACGGAGGGATCTTCGGCTATGGGAAGGGAGCCCCCATGGACGGGGAGAAAATCATCCGGTGGCAGAGAAAGCGGAGCGGCAAGGCCGAGGAGATCCACCATATCCTCAAGGACGAACTCGGCGGAGGGCATGTCCCGTCCAAGAGATTCGGAGCCAACGCCGCATGGTGGACCATAGCCGTCCTTGCCCTGAACCTCCACAACCTTCTGAAGCACATTCTTCTGCCGGAGGACTATGGAAAAAGCAGGCCGAAAAGCCTCCGGTTTCTCCTCTACACCATGGTTGGGAAAATAGTGACGCACGGAAGGCGGATCGTGCTGAAGATCTGGACCGGAGACCGGGGAGGAAGTCTCTTCGCTTCCGTCATGGAGAGACTGGAGCTGCTGCAGTCCATGCCGGACTGAGAGGAAAAGCAGCGGTTCCATAGAATCCCCTGGACCACGGAAGGCTATCATCCGTGCGGATGGAGTATGCCCGCAAAAGGGGAAAGACCTGAAAAACCTGAAAAAGGGTAAGAAAGAAAGGAAACGGGGAAACGAAAACAGTTCATTTCCCCGTCCGGGGAGTTATCCCTTTACTTGA
>NZ_SORI01000055.1 GCF_004366815.1 Aminivibrio pyruvatiphilus
CGGCGAAAGAGCATGGTGACCAGATTCCAGACAGTAGACAGAGCGACTCCGTACATACTCCCCCAGTCCATTGAGGACTGGCTTCCCGAAGACCACCTTGCCCGCTTCGTGGTGGAAGTCGTATCGAAGCTCGACCTCGCTCCACTGAGAGCGTCGTACGCCGGTCGGGGGTCTACGCCCTACGACCCGGGAATGCTGCTGTCGCTCCTCTTCTACGGGTACGCCACCGGAGTCAGGTCGAGCCGGAAGATCGAGGCGGCCACCCACGACTCCGTGGCCTTCCGGTACATAGCGGCGAACAGCCATCCGGACCATGACACCATAGCCTCATTCCGTCTGCGTTTTCTTGTCGAGATAGGCGAGTACTTCGTGCGGATACTTGAAGTGGCGCGGGAAACGGGAATGAGGCAGGTGGGAAGCGTCAGTCTGGACGGAACGAAGGTCAAAGCGAACGCCTCGAAGCATCGGGCCATGAGCTACAGGCACGCGCGGAAGATACGGGAGCAGCTGCGGGATGAAGTGGACGAACTGCTTCGCATGGCGGAGGAAGCCGACCGGAACGAGAAGCGGACGGTGATCGACGTCCCTGCGGAGCTGAAGCGCCGGGAGAAGCGTCTCGATCTCATCGAAGAGGCCGTGAAGGAGATCGAACGCCGGGCGGCCGAGACGTACCGCGTGGAAAAGGAAGAGTACGACGGGAAGATGGCCGTCCGGGAGAAGAAGGAAAAAGCGACCGGGAAGAAGGTCGGAGGGAAGAAGCCCGCCGAACCGAAAGCCGGCCCTGCGGACACGGATCAGGTGAACTTCACCGACGAGGAATCGCGAATCATGCCCATGTCCGGAGGAGGCTTCGAGCAGGGGTACAACGCGCAGGCTGTGGTGGACAACGCCAGCAGGCTGATAGTGGGAACGGACCTTGGACATGCCTCCGTCGACAAGCAGGCGCTTCAACCCGTTCTCGAGGCCATGAAAAGAAACCCCGAAGGGCTGACGACGCCGGAGACCGTGCTGGCCGACGCGGGATACTGCAGCAAACACAATGTGGAGTACTGCGTGGAACGGGGAATCGAACCGCTGATCTCCATCGGAAGGGAGCAGCACAACATTCCGCTACTTGAAAGATGCGGTGGAGATTCGGAGCTTGTCTCCCGGAATAAGGAGGCGCCGTGTTCGACGGAGTCTGAGTGCGGACAAACTGCGGACAACTCCATGGACCGCATGAAGGCCAGGCTGAAGACGGCCGGTGGAAGAGCGGAGTACGGGAAGCGCAAGGGCGTGGTCGAGCCGGTGTTCGGGATCATAAAAGAGGTGTTGAATTTCAGGCGGTTTCTCCTTCGTGGTCTGAAGAAAGCGAAGGGTGAATGGACATTGGTGTGCATGGCGTACAACGTGAAGAGAATGCACATAATTCGGACATCGTAAAAGGGAAAACGCCCCGGAGGTGAAACTTCTCCCCCCGGAGCGTTTAAAATGACGCTTTCGTATCCTGGAAGTTATGAACTCCGGAGCAGATGGAGCTCATGAGACGGAGTTTTGAAGGCCAGTCCGACAGGCTCCTAG
>NZ_SORI01000056.1 GCF_004366815.1 Aminivibrio pyruvatiphilus
TCACTGCTGTCCAAAATAAATTGAAATCTGAAATAGCACCCTGAATTTCCAGGGTTTTGCGGAGCTGTTTTAGACAGATTTGAAAACAGGTCCCCTGTTTTCCTGAACCTCGATAATTAAATCGGCTGTCCAACTTCCTACAGAGTGAATTTCAACTGTTCCGCCTCCGGTACAATGGGCGGAGTTTCATACGGTTCGTCGAGCCAGGCCCGTAAAACCCGATAGGTAAAGAGGTTCAGCCGAAGCATGGTCGCCATGTTGGAAAAGGACCATCCCTCTTTGGATAAGTGATGCAGCCACTTGATCACCAGCAATGAAACCAGGGCTGTCCAAATCTGGATGCGAAGGGCGTTCTCGCTCTCACCTACGAAGGTTTTGACCTTCAGGTTCTGCTTCAGCGTTTTGAAGAAGAGCTCGATCTCCCACCGGTCCCTGTAGATCTCTCCTATGGTGCTCGCCGCGAACCTAAGATGATTGGTGAGAAGAACGATATTCTCTCCTGTTTCGGGGTTCTCGACAGTGATCCTGCGGAGCGGCCCCGGATATCTCTCCTTCATCCCCGTTCCGGTAAGACGGACGATCTCGTCGGAAAGGACATGCCTGTTTCGGGGCGGAGTACGGACTTCCTGCACGGTGTAGACGCAGTTGTCCTTCATCCGGGTGACGAAGAAGACGCCCTGATCCGTCCAGGCCCGAAACTGGCCGAAGTCCACGTATCCCCTGTCCAGGGCCACGATGGAGCCGGGTTTGAGGGCAAGCTCCTTCGACATCCGGCTGTCGTGGGTCTTCGCATCCGTGATGGAAACGAAGGAGGGCATGTAGTCGTCATGATCCAACAGTACGTGGACCTTTACACCTCCCTTGGCCCTCCGGAATTCCGCCCAGGGAAAAAGAGACAGGCAGAGGCTGATGGTAGTGGAGTCAAAGGACAGCAGTTTGTTCTTGAACCGGAACTTTTTCTTCCGGCATCCCAAAGAACCCGTAGAGCGGAAATGATCCGACAGCCTCCAGAACAGCTCCTCGAAAAGCTCCGCAGGACGATGATTGTTTGCATAGGAGAGGGTGGATCTTCTGGGAGGCTCCTTTATCCCCAGGTGAACGAGTTTTCCGTTACAGCAGCTGAGCCCATTGACTATCTCCCTGAGAGAATCCGCTCCGGCCAGATGACAGAAAAGCATGGAGATGAGCTGCGTCTTCGAGCGGAATCCTTTGGCGTGGCGTTCAGCGCCCCATTTGGCGACCAGGTTGTCAAAGTTCACTGCTGTGAAAAGCTCCGAAACAATTTGACCAAACAGACTTGAAACGTTTACCATGTGGTTTGCCCCCTTGCGGATTTGAGGTCTCGTTGCGTAGGCAAACCAATGATATCTCAAAGACCTTGGGGGCTTTTTAATGTTCCTAAAAACCTATTTTGGACAAGAGTG
>NZ_SORI01000057.1 GCF_004366815.1 Aminivibrio pyruvatiphilus
GGACGGGCGAGGCTCCGGGAGAAGAGGATGACCACGATGGAGGCCACCACGAGGACGCCTATGATGCCTATGTAGACCGCCCGGCGCATGGCTCCTTCGGCTGAGAGAGATTCGGCCGTGGTCGCCGCGGCGGCGGCGATGTACCCGTTCTTGAGGCGCTGGAAGGCCATGGTCTTCTCCTCCCCCTCGTAGACATAGGAGAAGCGGCCGTTCCGCTGCGTCAGGAACTGGTCGGCGAAGGGAGCAAGGGATCCCCCCGACACCTCACGGATGGTGGGACCGTCAAATTTCAGGGTGGGGTGGTGGAGGAACCGGAGCTCCCGGTTCATGAGGAAGGGATACCCCGTGTCGTAGACCCTGACCGCTTTCAGCGTTTCCCGGACAAAGTTGAAATCGAAGGAAATTCCCACCACGGCTGCCGTCTGGTCGCCCATCTTCACCGGCATGGTGTAGAGCACCTCGTCGAAGCCTTCTTCCGCTTTCCTGAGATCGCCCCAATATTCCTGTCCCGTGTCGAGAGGGCTCCAGAACCAAGCCGCTGCAGGGTTTTTCCTGTCGATGAGATCAGCGGCACCCAGACCCACGGAGTCCATGTAAATATAGAGAGATTTTTCGTCGGCCCTCCGGAATCCCACCATGAACACGCTCTTCGTGCCGAAATGCTCCGGATTGAAGACGATAAACAGGCTTCTGGCGTGGGGAGACTGCACGCCCAGGTCGTTGATGAACTTTCCGTTCTGGGCGCCGAACTGGCGGACCACCACCTCGCCCACGTCAGGGTTGAGCATCTGGGTGGTGAAGCGGGTAGTGACAAGGGCCGACAGCGCCTGGAGCATGCCCTGGAAACTGTTGAAGGTGGCGTCAAGTTCGTGGGCGAGACCGTTGGCCAGGGACTTCTCGTAATCATCCACCACGGCGTTGAGACCGCTGCTACCGGCGTTCATAGAGTAAAAACCGATGCCTCCAACCGAAAGAACCAGAAGAGAAAGCACCACGAGAAGAATGCGGGCACCAAGTCGGTTCAGTTTCACAGCTCCATCCCCTTTTGCACGATATTGGGAAAAGCGTTTCCCTGAAAAATTGTACCCTTTCTCCTACCGGGGAACAAGGCCTGAGGGCTTTTCGGCGATCCTGAACCGGGCCACGGACTTCTGCATCTCCTCAGAGAGACTCACGAGCTCTTCCGCCGCCTTCGCGATGGACTCCGTCACACGCCCCTGCTCTTCCATGGACCGGTTGATGTTCTCCACCTGCTCGCTGATGTCCGCCCC
>NZ_SORI01000058.1 GCF_004366815.1 Aminivibrio pyruvatiphilus
ATGGCGAAGGAGAAATTTGAGAGGTCCAAGCCGCATTTGAACATCGGAACCATCGGTCACATCGACCACGGAAAGACGACGCTGACGGCGGCGATCACGAAGTGCCTTGCCACGTCGAACTATGCCGCCTTCACGGCGTACGACATGATCGACAAGGCTCCTGAAGAGCGTGAGCGCGGCATCACCATCAACATCTCCCACGTGGAGTACCAGACGGACCACCGTCACTATGCCCACATCGACTGCCCGGGCCACGCGGACTACATCAAGAACATGATCACGGGAGCCGCCCAGATGGACGGAGCCATTCTCGTGGTGAGCGCGGCCGACGGCCCCATGCCCCAGACCCGTGAGCACGTGCTTCTTGCCCGTCAGGTCAACGTGCCGGCCCTCGTGGTCTTCATGAACAAGACGGACCAGGTGGATGATCCCGAGCTTCTTGACCTTGTGGAAATGGAAGTCCGTGAGCTGCTGAGCAAGTATGAATTCCCCGGAGACGACATCCCCGTCATCCGCGGCTCGGCGCTGAAGGTCATGGAAGAAGGGAACGGCACCCGTGAGGATCCCGTCAGCAAGTGCATCTGGGAGCTCATGGACGCGTGCGACAGCTACATCCCCGCGCCTGTGCGCGAAGTAGACAAGCCTTTCCTGATGCCCATCGAGGACGTCTTCACCATCACCGGCCGTGGAACGGTAGTCACGGGCAGGGTGGAGCGTGGAGTCATCAAGGGCGGCGAAGAAGTGGCCATAGTGGGAATGAAGACGGACGTCACGAAGACGGTGGCGACGTCCCTTGAAATGTTCCGTAAGATCCTTGACAGCGCCATGGCGGGAGACAACGTGGGTGTGCTGCTTCGGGGAGTGGACAAGGACGGAGTTGAGCGCGGCCAGGTACTGGCGAAGCCGGGGTCGATCACGCCGCACACGAAGTTCAAGGCAGAAGTGTACGTTTTGAAGAAGGAAGAGGGCGGACGTCACACGCCGTTCTTTGCCGGGTACAAGCCCCAGTTCTACTTCCGGACCACGGACGTGACGGGCGGTATCAAGCTTCCCGAGGGAGTGGAAATGGTCATGCCCGGAGACAACGCGACATTTGAAGTTGACCTGATCGTGCCCATCGCCATGGATCCGGGTCTTCGTTTTGCGGTGCGCGAGGGCGGCCATACGGTCGGCGCCGGCGTCGTCACCGAGATTCTTGAATAA
>NZ_SORI01000059.1 GCF_004366815.1 Aminivibrio pyruvatiphilus
AGAAAATCAGGAAGCCGGAAATTGAAATGTAGTGCCTAGCGTTTTTGCCCTATTGACAGATTGCCTTTCTCCGGATATACTTCTTTTATGTATATCCGGGTGAAATCCTCAAAGCTCAGTCCGCGAAAATCGGTCCAGATCGTCAAATCCGTCCGCACCGGGAAACGGGTCTCCCAGGTCATTCTCCAGCACGTGGGAATAGCCCACGACGAGAAGCAGCTCTCCGAGCTCCGGGAACTGGGGCGGAAGCTCATTCTGGAGATGGAGGAGAGAGAGCAGCCCTCTCTTCCGGGGTTCTCCCTCCTCGAGAACGAAGAGGCGTGGGAGCGGCCGGTCGGCGACGGGGAGCGGGTCAACCTCCGGGGGATGAAGAACCTGGAACAGGTGACGGAAGGGCCCGGAGAAGTCGTGGAGAGCCTGTTCTCCTCCCTGGGTTTCGAGGAGATCTTCGGGGTATCCAGCCGGGGGAAGGGGAACACGGAAGTCCTGAAGAAATGCCTCGCCTGCGCCCTCGCCAATCCTTCGAGCAAGCGGGGGATGTCCCGCTGGCTGGAGGACGAGGGCGGAACGGACGTGCCGCTGAACAGGATTTACCGCATGATGGACGCCCTGGCGAAGAAGACGGACCGGGTGAGGGAGATCGTGGCGCGGGAGACCACGTCCCTCTTTGAGACGAAGGCGTCGCTGCTGCTCTTCGATGTGACCACCCTCTATTTCGAAAGCTTTGAAGCGGATGACCTGAGGGTGTCCGGGTACAGCAAGGACAACAGGATACAGGAGACCCAGGTGGTGCTGGCCCTGGCGGTGACGCCGGAAGGATTTCCCCTCTGGTACGACCTCTTCCCTGGAAACACCTTTGAAGGGCACACCCTTGTGCCTGTGCTCAGGAGGTGCATGGAAACCTTCTCCCCCCGGCAGACGGTGGTGGTGGCGGACCGGGCGATGTTCACGGAAGAGAACCTGCACGAGGTGGAGAAGGCGGGATGCTCCTTCGTCGTGGGAGCGAAACTCCGGGGTCTCAGCCGGACCATGAGGGACAAAATCCTGGATGCCGGGAACTACTCCCCCCTGCCCGGAGGTTCGCCTGTCTTCCCGGAGGGGAAGAACGAGAGAGAAGAGAGAGAAGA
>NZ_SORI01000060.1 GCF_004366815.1 Aminivibrio pyruvatiphilus
GAATTCCTTGAGAAAGTCCGGGGCGGCTTCACCGGGGTTATGGGCATCCTCCGCTGCGGGGAAGGCCCCACCGTGGCGCTCCGGTTCGACATCGACGCCCTGGGCGTGGTGGAAGATGCCGTACCTGAGCACCGTCCATTCCGGGAGGGCTTCAGTTCCGTGAACCCCGGCATGATGCATGCCTGCGGCCATGATGGCCACGCAGCCATAGGCCTTGGCGTGGCGGAAATCCTCATGGCGGTGAAAGACGGCCTGCGGGGCACCGTCAAAATCATTTTCCAGCCTGCCGAGGAAGGAGTGCGGGGTGCCAAAAGCATCGTGGACAAGGGGCATCTCGACGGGGTGGATTTCGTCCTTGCCTGCCACATCACAGAGAGGACCACCGCGGAGGACCGGGCCTCGGATATCAGCGCCGGGACGGGCGGCTCCCTGGCCACCTCCAAGATGGACGCATACTATTACGGAAAATCCGCCCACGCCGGCGGCGACCCCCAGGAAGGACGCAACGCCCTTGCCGCCGCTGTCACTGCCGTCCAGAACCTGCTGGCCATCCCCCGGAACAGCAAATCCGACACCCGGGTCAACGTGGGTACCCTTCACGCCGGATCGGGGAGGAACGTCATCCCCGAAATCGCAAAAATGGAGCTGGAAGTCCGGGGCAAGACCAGTGAGGGAAACATCTACATGGAGCAGTGGGCCCAGCGGATCCTCCGGACGGCAGCCGAAATGCACGACTGCACCTGCGAAGTGAAGAAAATGGGGGAGGCCTTCCTTCTGGAAAGCGACAGGCCTCTCATGGAGCTCATCCGGGACGTCTGCGAACAGAACCTAGGCACCGTCAAAGTTCACCCCCAGCTTCGCCGGGAGGCCTCGGGCAGCGAGGACTTCTCCTACATGATGAAGCGGGTGCAGGACCAGGGAGGGCAGGCCTCCATGCTGCGGATCCTCACCGAAACGGCTGCCGTTGCCCACAACAGCAGATACGACTTCGACGACACCGACGCCCTGCCCAAGGCAGTCAAGGCCATCAGCGCCGTAACCTTCAGGCTCCTC
>NZ_SORI01000061.1 GCF_004366815.1 Aminivibrio pyruvatiphilus
GGCGACTGGGCCGCCTACGGCCAGACGGAAGAGAAGACCGCCCGCCTTGCGGTGGAGCAGATCAATGCCAAGGGCGGCGTGCTGGGCCGTCCCATCGAACTTGTGGTGTACGACTTCCGGACCCGGGCGGAGGACGCGGTGAACGCGGTTCGCCGGATGATCGAGGAGGACAAGGTCGTCGCCATCATCGGGGCCAACGGAAGCGGGATCAACATCGCCACGGCGCCCATAGTGAACCGTCTCGGCGTGTCGCAGGTGGGGACCGTGTCCACGAATCCGCTGGTGACGGTGGACGAAAAGGGAGCGGTCCGTCCGTACTCCTTCCGGATCTGCTTCACCGACCCGTACCAGGGGAAGCTCATCGCCTTCTTCGCGGCGAAGGAACTGAAGAAGCTGAACGCGGCGATCCTGTACGACGTGGGTAACGACTACTCCCAGGGACTTCGGGAGTTCTTCATGGCGAGCTACGGCGAGTACGGCGGCAAGGTGGTTGCCGACCTCGGGTTCCGGGGCGGCCAGGACGTGGACTTCCGTGCGCAGTTGACGGAGATCCGTGACAAGGCGGCCGATGTCCTTGTGCTGCCGAACATGGGCAAGGAAATGGCGCTGATTATGAAGCAGGCCCGTGAGCTTGGCCTGAACGAGATCGTGTTCGTGGGCGGCGACGGGTACGGCGAGTTCATGTGGGAGATCGCCGGAGAAGCCATGGAGGGGTCCTACTGGATCAACCACGTGGCGCCGGAAGATCCTGCCATGCAGCCGTTCTTCGCGCAGTACAAGGAGCGCTGGAACGACGAATGCAAGGAGTTCGTGAACGGAGTGCTGGGGTATGACTCGGTGTACTGGGTTGTGGACGCCATAGCCCGTGCCGGATCTGACGACCCGAAGGCGATCCGTGACGCCCTTGAGGCGACGAAGGACCTGAAGCTGCACCATGCGACGATCACCATGGATCCCGCGACCCACAACCCCGTGGACAAGGATGGCGTGGTGCTGATCGCCAAGG
>NZ_SORI01000062.1 GCF_004366815.1 Aminivibrio pyruvatiphilus
CAAATATGAACTATATCAGGGCCAATCTCTTCGAGATGATGCTGACTACCGACGAAACGGAGAAACGCAATCTTCTCGCGGAGATCGAGAGCCGCAGGAAGCTTAACGACGCAAATTTCGACAACTACCGCAAGATCGAACTCGAAGAGTTCGAAATCAAGCGTCTGGGCGAAGCCGACAAGCATCTTGCCGAATTCCGGAAGGCAACTGACGAAGTTGTCAGCCTGGCTCTGCAGAACAAGAACCAGGAAGCCTTCGCCACTTTCAGGCAGAACGCGGAAAAACCGATGACCGACTTCCGGGACGCCCAGCGGGATCTCGCTGATTACTGCATCCAGTGGAGCGAAAGAACCAACGAGAACAATATGATCGAAATCAACCGGGCAGAGCGGATGCTCATCACGCTTGCCATAGTTTCCATTGCGCTGGGCGTCCTGTTCGGCTTTCTCATCTCCTCTTCGGTGGCCAAAACCCTCGATGCCCTCCGCCGCCGCGTGGAAGAGTTCTCTGACGGAGACCTCACCGTGAAGTTCGACGAGAGCGGCAGGGACGAGATTTCAATCGTAGCCCGCGCCCTCGGCCAAATGGGAGCAAAGCTCCGGAAGGCCATGCAGTCCATTTCCGAAGCAGCCGAGCGCCTCGGAAGCAACTCCGAGGAGTTCTCCGCCCTCGCGGAGGAATCCAACGCCGAGGTAGAAGAGTCACGGGCAGGCATCGACGACGTCTCCTCCCAGATGGAAAGCCTGGCCGCAGCAAGCCAGGAAATCAACGCCTCCGTGGAGGAAGTGGCCAGCGGCGCCCAGTCTTCCGCCCAGAAGAGCACGGAGATGGCGACCGAAGTGGAGCACGCCAGGGCCGCTGGTGAAGAGGGCATGACCGCTGTCAAAAAAGTGGTGGCCAGCGTGGCCGGCGTAGCGGCGGAATCTGAACAGGCTTCGGAAGAGGTCCGGAAACTCGGCGACCGTGCCCGGGAGATCCAGAGCTTCGTCTCCCAGATCGG